>CAJQSZ010000058.1 GCA_905618805.1 uncultured Candidatus Pelagibacter sp. | reverse complement strand
TTCAGTTGAACTAAACAGGTTAATAAAAGATCCTATAAATTTATCGAAAGACTTATTTGATTTTTGTAACCTTGAATGGGATAAAAAATGTCTTGAGTTTTACAAAAGAGAAGATCTAATCACTAAAACAGCCAGCAATGTACAAGTTAGAAATAAAATTTTTAGCACTGATTTAAAAAAAAATATCAAATATAGAGAATTTTTCCAGCCCTATATAAATAAATATGCATGGCTTAAAGTAGTTTTATAATTTTTATTATTGCTTACATTATAAAAAACGGTTAATTATAAATTCTTTTATAAGCGGGTCTAGCTCATTGGTAGAGCGAATCGTTGCCAACGATTAGGTAGAGGGTTCGATTCCCTTGACCCGCTCCATTAAGGCTTAAAAAATTAATAAATGAATGACCTCTTAGATAAAAAATGTGTACCATGCGAAGGTGACCTACTTCCATTCGATATAAGTCAAATTCACAAATATCAAAAAAAAATAGATGGATGGAGTGTTAAAAAAGATCAAAAAAAAATATACTTTTTAGAAAAAAATTTTATATTTAAAAATTTTGTGAAAAGTCATATTTTTATAATTAAAGTTGGAGAGGTTTCGGAACAAGAAAACCATCATCCAGATATTTCATTTGGATGGGGATATGCTAAAATTTTAATTACTACACACGCAATAGAAGGGTTGTCAGAAAATGACTTTATTTTGGCCGCCAAAATTGACCAAATATTTAATGTCTAAAATGTCGTGTTTTAGAAAATACTAGAACAGTATTAGTTTTATTTGCAAAATTTATTATTTCTTTATCTCTAATAGAGCCAGAAGGCTGTATAATAGCTGTTACACCTGATTGAACTAATTTTTCTATGCCATCTACAAAAGGAAAAAAAGCATCAGAGGCCGCAACTATATCTCCTTCATAATTTTGGAATTTATTCATTTTATCTATGGCTATTTGACAACTATCTAGCCTACTGGGTTGACCAGATCCAATACCAACAGTTGTATTCTCACTTGCTAATACAATAGCGTTAGATTTAACATATCTACAAACATTAAAAGCAAAAATTAAATTTGATAATTGAGATTTTTTAGGTTTCTTTTTTGAAACTATCGTAAAATCTTTAATGTTGAAAGTCTTTAGGTCTTCTGTTTGAGTTAGTATAAATTCATTGGTAGAATTAAACTGTAAGAGACTCTTCGTCATAAAACTAGATGCATCAATAAGTCTTAAATTTTTTTTTTTTTTTAGTATTTTTAAGGCTTCAGCGTCATATCCATTTGCAACAATCACTTCTAAGAAAATGTTATTAAGCTCTAAGGCTACAGTTTTAGTTATTCTAAAATTACAAGAAACTATTCCACCAAAAGCGCTTAAAGGATCACAAGCCAGCGCCAATTGAAAACTTTTTAAATTATTTTTGTGTATAGAAACACCACAGGGATTTGCATGTTTTATTATAACTGTGCCTAAGTTTTTTGGTAAAGATTTTGAAATAGTTAGTGCAGTAAAAATATCATTATAGTTATTATAACTTAATTGCTTTCCATGAATTTTTTTAATATTTAAACTTTTTGTCTTTGAATAAATTGCAGCTATTTGGTGTGGATTTTCACCATATCTTAATTTTTCAATTAAATTCCCATAAATAACTTTCTTTTGAGGAAAGCTATTATTTTGAACTTTATTAAAATAATTTGAAATTACTGCATCGTAATATGCGGTTTCAGAAAAAGCTTCTAAGGACATTTTTTCTCTAAAACTTAAAGAGGTATAACCTTTATTTTGATCTAAGTTAGCAATTAGCTCATCATACTGATCAGAAGAAGTGACAACAGTTACATCGTTATAGTTTTTTGCAGCTGCTCTAACCATAGTTGGACCCCCAACATCAATATTTTCTAAAATCTTTATGTGGTTATTTGTCTGTTCTAGAGTTTTTTCAAAAGGGTAGAAGTTAACAATTACTAAATCAATTTCTTCAAAATTGTTTTTTTTTAAATCAGTTTTATGAGATTTATTATTTCTTTTGCTCAATATCCCAGCATGAATTTTTGGATGTAAAGTTTTAACTCTGCCATCAAGTATTTCTGGTGAGTTAGTGTATTCTGATACCTCTAAGCATTTAAATTTTAGCTTTTTAATTTCTTTAAAAGTACCACCAGAGCTAATCAGCTCTATATTATATTTAGTTAAAGCTATTAAAAGATTTCTTAGATTCTTTTTATCAGATACCGAAATTAAAGCTCTTTTAATTTTTTTCATCATAATTTAGTGAATTCCCACCTTATAGTCTGATTATCTTCGTTAGTCATTCCCGAAATGAATATATTTTTATTATCTATAAAAGAATTTTTTTTACCAAAATACAATCCATTATCAATATTTATAGTATTGTGATTAGAATTAAATTTCCAGCCTTCGCCTTCTAAATCTACAAGTATACTCCGTCCATCGAGGGTTTTCATCACTTTTACATTTGGTTCTAAATGAAATCTAATTTCAAATTTTAAATTTCTAATATTATTTTTTGAAATAATTTTATCATGACCAATAAACTTCATTTGTTCGGGATAAAATTCAATCTCTCTATCGTGTATGACTCCATACTGCTTCAAATAACCGTCATGTGCTGCATTAATTTTCCAATAATTTTTCTCAAAAACTATATTTTTTTTTGTGATTTTGAGATTTTCAAAAATTTGTTTTTTTTTAGTAAATCTGCAGGAAGATCTATCATCTAAAATGAGTGTGCTGTGCGTAGCACTTGACTTAGATATTTTATTCAACTGATGTTTAAAATTTTGAAAATAACCAGAGTTACAAATCATTTTTTTTCCATTAGATATAATCTCAAAAGACAAGGAACCAGCTTGATAATTAGATGAAAACTTCTTATCTGGGGTAGGACCAACGTCCATTGCAAGACATATTTTTTTATTGTTAAGAATCGCATATCCACCTAATTCATTGTTTTGATTCTTAAAATTATACCCAAATTTTTTTAGGTAGTTATCAAAGTCAATATTGGTATTTTCGTGATTGCCATTGAACAGAAAATCATATTTATTATTTTGTGAAGTAAATGCATACGCTTGACCTAAATAATATATATTTTCATTAATAAATTCAGGTGTTTCACTTTGAGATTCTTTAAACCACTCTCTAATTAAAACAAAATACTTCAAGTAAAAATTTAATTGTCTAATATTTCTTGATTTGGGAAAACCATCACTATTAAAAGAAAATTTTACTAATTTCTTTAACAGATCTAATCCTACATCTAAATAAACATCCTCATCTTGATAAGATAATCCAATTAAAATAATAGCCGAACAACCTATTATTTTGTCATCTACCCATTTAGAAGTCTTTATTTCATTGATTAAATGATTGACCTGTTTTTTTATAATATCATTAAATTTTTTTTTATAATTGTCATCACTATCCTCGTAGGTAAGTCTAGAGTTTGAAAGCCAAGCAATTATTCTTTTTGCAACAATATCTACTTCCCAACTCTTAGTGTTATATTGGTAGTTTTTTTCCACCCATTGTAAAATCACATCTTGAGTATCTTTTTTTGAAGATTTCAAATCTAAACTAAATAACCAAAAAAAACTATTCAAGCTTTTATATTCTTTGTTATTTAGTTTTTGGTTGTCCCATATCTCATTTAGAAAATAATTTTTGATATTAATTTTCTTTTTAT
>CAJQSZ010000057.1 GCA_905618805.1 uncultured Candidatus Pelagibacter sp. | reverse complement strand
ATGTCCTTTACCTGCAACAATCAATATATCTCCTGTTTTTAAGCTTAATGTTGCTTTCTTAATTGCACTTCCCCTATTTGGAATCTCAAAAACTTTAGAGTTGTTGATGTGCTTTTTTATAGAGGCTCTTATCTCTTTTGGATTTTCGTATCGTGGATTGTCATCTGTTAGAAAAATTCTATCACAATATTGATTAGCAATTTTACCCATAATTTGTCTTTTTGTTTTATCTCTATTTCCACCACAACCAAAAACTATTGTAATTTTTCTATTCTTAAATTGTTCTTTTAAACTTTTTAAAGAAGCTCTGAGTGCTTCTGGTGTGTGAGCATAGTCCAATATAACTTTTGAATTATTTTTAATAATTCCAATTTGCTCTAATCTTCCACTAGCTGGCTTTATATTTTTAATTGTATCAATGATCTTTTTAAAACTCAGGTTACTTTTAGTGGCTGCTATAGTTGCCATCAAAATATTTTTAATTTGAATTTTACCTATTAATTTTGTTTCAAATTTGTAAGTGTTTTTATTGTATTTAATTTTAATTAATTGCTTATCATTAATGTATTCATGAGAAATTACTTCTAAATTACCTTTTTTATTTGAAATTGTTTCTATATTGAATCCCCCCTTTAAGGCTATAACTTTAATTTTTTTGTACTGTTGAATTTCTGCGTCAGTAATTATATTTGCATCTTTTTCAAGTAATTTCTTAAATAAATATAATTTTGATTTCAAATAATCACTAATAGTTTTATGGTAATCTAAATGGTCATGTGATAAATTGGTAAATATAGCTGTTTTAAATCTTAAGCCATCTAATCTATTTTGCTTAAGGCCATGACTAGATGCTTCTAATATAACATTATTAATATTTTCTTTTTTAAGTTGGTTTAAAATTTTGCTTAATCTAATTGAGTCTATCGTGGTATTTGAAACACTTTTAACATAATTTCTTTTTTTAAGGCCCAAAGTTCCAATTGAAGCTACTTTTATTTTATTTAGTTTTAATATTTGAAAGTAAAAATCAGCAATTGAAGATTTGCCATTTGTTCCCGTAACTGCAATTATATTTTTTGGTTTATTTTTGTAAATTGCGTAAGAAACCTCAGACAATAATTTTCTAACATTTGAAGTTTTAATATATAGTACATTTTTTTTAACCCCTTCAAACTCTTGTGATGAAATTATAGTTCTTGCACCTTTTTGAATAGCATGATTTATAAATTTATTACCATCTATCGTGGTGCCTTTAATTGCAAAAAAAATATCTCCCCTTTTACATTTTGAACTATAAAAGCATAAATCTGAAAATTTATGTTTTTTATATTCGTGTTTTACGTGCTTGAAAAAATTACCAATGATCATTTTTGATTAGTTTTCTATATATTTTGTGGCTAAAATAGGCCCAATTTTTTCTATGATCTTGCCCGCAACCTCAACTGAGGTCCACCCTGCAGTGTTATACGGTGTTCCTTTGTATGTGCCTTTTTTATTCCTATATTTATAAATGTAGTCTCCCGATGTTTTGGGCTCGTCCAACAGTACTACCATTACATACCTAGGTTTAGATGTTGGAAATACAGCTACAAAGGTATTAACTTTTGCGCTAGAATATCCACCTATCATTGTTTTTTGGGCAGTTCCAGTTTTACCCCCAATCTCATATCCTTCTATATTTGCTAATCCCGCAGTACCTTCTTTTGTTGTTACAATTTTTCTTAATATTAGGTTTATTTTTTTTGATATTCCCTCTTTGATAATTCTTCTTTTATTTGAAACCAAACTTGTTTTTTTTTTAATTAAGCTAGGTTTTATATCAAATCCACCATTCGTTACGATTGCATAACCTTTAGCTAACTGTAAAGGTGTTGTGGTTATCCCATGTCCAAATGAAACAGTTGCTAATTTGCATTTTCCCCACCTAAAAGGTATTGGCTCACCCACCTCCTCAATATCAAAATCAATTTTTTTTAAAACACCTATTTTATCTAAAAAAGATTTTAATTTATCTATTTGCAACCTTTGTCCAATTCTTACTGAACCTATATTACCAGATCTAATTAAAATTTGCTCAACTGTAAGATCGGATGGAATTTTGTCATCATATTCACCAATAATACTTTTTCCACATTTTAGTTTTTTTTTTAAATTTAGAAATTCTGTATCAACTTCAATCAAATCCGCTTCTAATCCTGCCGCTATTGTAAACGTTTTAAATACTGATCCTAATTCATAAACACCTTTACTAGCTCTATTCATAAAGTTTAAATCTTCTAGAGTTTTTCTTTTATTAAGGTCAAAATCTGGATAAGAAACCATTGAAATAATTTCACCATTATTAACATTCATTAGAATTGCCAAACTACCTTTGCTCCTAAATATAGACTGGAACCTCTCTAATTCCTCTCTAACTAAGAATTGTATGTCTGTATCTACAGTCAATCTAAGAGGCTCTGTTGATTCCTTTAATTTTTTATCAAAAGATTTTTCAATACCAGATATACCTTGATTATCATCATCTATTTGACCAATAATATGACTAAAAAGATTTTTTTGTGGATATATTCTTGTCAATTTTTCTTCAGATTTAATTGATTTATCACCAAGTAACATAATTTTTTCATAATTTTCTTCTGAAATTTTTTTATCTATATAAAAAAATTTTCCCTTATTAAGTTTTTTGTTTATTTCTGAATAATTCTTACTTGGAAATATTAATTGAAGGTTGACTAATAGTCGTTTTTTATCAATAACTTCGATTGGATTTATTCCAACATCTATAGAACTAACTGTTTTAACTAAATAATTTCCATTTCTATCTATTATATCTGCTCTATAATTTTTTTTAATTATTAATGGCCTAACCTCATTCTCAGTTTTTAAAGATCCTAAGTGAAGAAGTTGTATTGAAAAAATTATTGAGATCATTAAAAATACAAAAAAAATAAAAGCGATTCTATTAAATTCTATATTTAGATTGGTTTTACTT
>CAJQSZ010000056.1 GCA_905618805.1 uncultured Candidatus Pelagibacter sp. | reverse complement strand
TCTGCAGTTGTAGAAAATAATCTTAGACAATCTGGTCTATTTAACCCACTTAATAAAAATGCATTTCTTCAAAAACCTGATATTGCAAATTTAAAACCAAGGTTTGAAGATTGGAATTTAATAAAAGCTCAAGCTCTAATAACTGGTAAGGTCACATTCATAGATGAAAAATTAAGAGTTGAGTTTAGACTTTGGGATGTGTTAGCTGGAAAAGAAATGATGGCACTGGCATTTACAACTGTTCCAAGTAATTGGAGAAGAGTTGGGCATATTATTACAGATAAAGTTTATGAACGTTTAACAGGTGAAAATGGTTATTTTGATACTAGAATAATTTATGTTTCAGAAGAAGGACCTAAAACAAATAGAATAAAAAAATTAGCAATCATGGATCAGGATGGATTTAATAATAAATATTTAACACTTGGAAATGAATTGGTTTTAACTCCAAGATTTAGTCCAACCAATCAAATGGTGACCTACCTTTCTTACTTTAGAAATTTGCCTAGAGTATATTTGTTAGATATTGAAACTGGAATGCAAGAGGTGGTTGGGGACTTCCCAGGCATGACATTCGCTCCACGATTTTCTCCAGATGGTAAAAAAATTATAATGAGTTTTGCTAAAGATGGAAATTCTGACATTTATACTATGGATTTAGAAAATAGAATTGTTGAGAGAATTACCAACCATCCTTCAATCGACACTTCCCCTTCATATTCTCGAGATGGAAAATATATAACCTTTAACTCTGATAGAAGTGGCTACCAACAAATTTATGTAATGGATAGTAGTGGAAAAAATGTAAAAAGAATTTCATTTGGAAATGGTTTATATGGAACCCCTGTATGGTCGCCAAGAGGAGATTTAATTGCATTTACAAAATTACATAAAGGTAAGTTTTATATTGGAGTCATGAGGACTGATGGAACGGGTGAAAGATTGTTAACTGAAAATTTTTACCAAGAAGCACCATCTTGGTCTCCCAATGGAAGGGTTTTAATTTTTTATAGAGAAACCAAGACGAATTCAGAAGGAGAGGGTTTTTCGGCAAAATTGTGGTCAATTGACTTGACAGGATATAATGAAAAGATGGTTGATACTAAAACAGATGCTTCCGACCCATCATGGTCATCACTTTTAACTAACTAATAATAATTTAAGTTGATTTTTAGCTTGAAAAGACTAATTAAATAAGAAATTATCAAGTATTACAAATAATGTATTAAGGAGAAATAATGAACTTAAGAAAAATTTTTAAAAATGGGTTTTTAGTTATACTAGCAAGTCTAGTGCTAACAGCTTGCGCGACACAAAAAAAAACATCAGGACAGCTTCAGGGCGATGTTTATACAGGGTCTGATTCAGTGGAATACTTAGCATCAGGTGTTGCTGATAGAGTTTTTTTCGCAACAAATGAAATGGTACTTACAACTGCTGCAAGAGAAACTTTAAGAAAACAAGCGGCATGGTTAAGAAAAAATTCTAAAATAACAGTAGTATTAGAAGGTCACGCTGATGAAAGAGGTACAAGAGAGTATAACTTAGCATTAGGTGAAAGAAGAGCCAATTCAGCAAAAGACTATTTAATGACTTATGGAATTTCTTCAGACAGAGTTTCAGTATTAAGTTATGGTAAGGAAAGACCTGTAGATTCAGGCTCTAACCCTTTAGCTTGGTCCAAAAATAGAAGATCAGTTACAGTTAAAGCAAATTAGTTAAATTAATTTCTAAAAGACCCTATTGCTTATGCAATTAGGGTCTTTTTTTTGCCATCATTATAATTAGTACTCATTATATTATGTTTAATTATAGAAAATTAATTCAGCTAAAGTTAACATTTATTTTCATTTTAATTACAAATATTGCTCTAACAGATAATCACAACTTAATTGAGGTGTTGGATTTAATTCAAAAAGATTTAAAGACATTAGAAAAAGCAGTTTATTCTGGATCTGTTAATAATAATAATTCAAGCAATCAAAAAAGTTTTGATGAAAATTCAGAAGATGTTTTAACAAGGCATTTATTAAAATTATCAGAAATTGAAAATCAATTTCGAGAACTTACAAATAAATTTGAAGAAATAAACTTTAAGGTTGATAAACTATCTAGTAGAATAACAAAATTACAAGGGGACAATCAAGTAAGGTTTCAAGATATTGAAAATAATTTTTCTGCTGGAGAGGGTAATAAAAAATTAAGTGCTAAATCACAAAAAAAATCAGAAAAAATATTACCAGGCTCATCACAACCACAAGATTTAGGCTCAGTGTCGTATAAAGACACAGAAAGTAATCAGACAACACAACAAATACAGTCTATAGAAACTACTTCATCAATAGTGACTGAAAAATTTGAAGCAGAACAAAGTATACTTCCCAATCAATCTCCAGAAAAGCAATATGAATTTGCAACAAGTTTTTTAAAAGTTGGTGATTATAATACCGCAGAAAGAGCATTCAGAGAATTTGTAAAAACAAACCCAAAGCATAAATTAGCAGGCAATGCACAATACTGGTATGCAGAAACATTTAGAATAAGACAGCTTTATACTGATGCGGCCACTGCTTATCTTGAGGGTTATCAAAAGTATCCAAAAGGTGAGAAGGCTCCTATAAATTTATTAAAACTTGGTGTATCAATGGTTCAGATTGGAGAAAAAGAACAAGGATGTAAAATGATTATAGGTGTTGAAAAGCAATATCCTAAGGCAAATCAATCTGTACTGCAAAAAGCAAAGTATGAATCTAAAAAATTTGAGTGCGCAAAACAAAATTCATAAAGAAATTCTTAATCATTTAAATACAAAAAAGATATCTAAAGTTTTTGAGGAATTTTCTAAATCTTTAATGGTCAAAGAAGATTTAGCTGTTGCAGTTTCTGGAGGACCAGACAGTTTAGCGTTAGCTTATTTAGCTAAATGTTATTCAATAAAAAATAGAATAAAGATTAAATATTTTATTGTTGATCATAAGCTTCGAAAAGAATCATCACTAGAAGCTAAAAATGTAAAAAGTATTTTAAATAAAATTGATATTGACTGTAAAATTTTAAAATGGAGTGGAAAAAAACCATCTAAAAATATTCAAGCTAAGGCTAGAGATAAAAGGTACTCTTTATTAGCAAATGAATGCAAAAAGAACAACATTAAATATTTATTATTAGGGCATCACACCAATGATCTATTTGAAAATTTTTTTATTAGATTGGTTAGGGGCAGTGGATTAAAAGGATTAATCTCATTTAGCAAAAATACAAAATATAGAGACAAAGATCTAAATATTTTAAGACCACTATTAGATTTAGAAAAAGATGATTTATTAAATATTTCTAAGAAAGTTTTTAATTTTTTTGTTAAAGATCCTTCAAATACAAACAAGGACTATAAAAGAACTAGAA
>CAJQSZ010000055.1 GCA_905618805.1 uncultured Candidatus Pelagibacter sp. | reverse complement strand
GAAATTTATAATAATAATTTTTTCTTTAATCATTTTTTTATAGTTTATGATAATTCATGTAAAAAATAAAAACACCCTTATAATTGATGATTTTAAATTTAAATGCTGTGTTGGCAAATCAGGTTTGAGTTCAAATAAAACGGAGGGTGATTTTTCAACACCGAAAGGACTTTTTAAATTAAAAAGATTATATTTTCGAAAAGATAGACTTGGAATCCCAAAATGCGCAATTAGTAAAAAAAAGATTACAAAAAATTTGGGTTGGTGTGATGATCCAAATCACAAAAAATATAATGAAGAAATTCAAATTTTTGACAAGAATGCTAGAGAAAAATTTTTCAGGAAAGATCATAACTATGATTATTTAATAACCATTAGTCATAATGATAAAAAAATTCCTCACAAAGGAAGTGCTGTTTTCATACATTTAACAGATAATTATAATCCTACAACGGGGTGTATAGCATTAAAAAAAAAGGATTATGATATTTTATTATATTTGATTGATAAAAAAACTAAAATAAAGATTGGTTAATTTCTTTGACCAAAAATCTTAGAACCAATTCTTAAGTATGTAGCATTATTTTCAGTTGCCTTTAAATAATCTTCTGACATACCCATGCTTAAGTCTGATAAATTTAACTCTTTATTAATTTTATTCATTTCTAAGAAATAATTTTGTGAATCACCTTCTTTTGGAGGTATACACATCGTGCCTATAACATCTAGATTTAGATTTTTACAAAAATTTAGAAAATTAGCAGCCTGTTCTTTTTTAACACCCGATTTTTGTTCTTCATTAGCAATATTTATTTGAATAAATATTTTAATTTTTTTTCCTTGTTTAGTTTGTTCATCAGCTATTTTAATGGCCAGTTTTTCTCTATCAACTGAATGAATATAATCAAAAATTTTTATGACAAATTTTACTTTATTCGTTTGAAGAGGTCCAATGAGATGTAATTTTATATTTTTATTTTGAGTCTTGGTTTTTGTCCATTTATCTATTGCTTCTTGGACCTTATTCTCTCCATAATCTAAATGACCAGAGTTGATTAACGGTAATATGTTAGACATAGAATGTGTTTTCGATACAGCAATGATTTTTGGCAGAGGTTTTTTGACAACCAGGTCATCAATTTTTAATTGTATTTTTTTTTTAATTTCAATTAAATTGATTAAAGTACTATGCATTATAATCTTTCTAGACTTTTTGTTTTTATTGATAACTATGATGAAGATTATATCAGAAAATTAGATAATAAAATTGCAATAATTTATAGAAACTACTCAATTAAATATAACAAAACACTAATCATAAAAATTAAAACCACTTGTAAAAAAAATGGAATAAAGTTTTTTCTTGCAAATGACTTAAAATTAGCAACAAGCTTAAGTTTAGATGGTGTATATTTACCCTCATTTAATACCAGTTTAAATGTTTCTAAAACAAATATGAAAAAAAATTTCTTAATTATTGGTTCAGCGCACACTGTACAAGAAATAAAAAATAAAGAGCTTCAGGGTGCTAAAGCTATTTTTATTGCTCCCTTATTCAAAACAAAAAAAAATAACAATTTTTTAAACCCAATAAAATTTAATTTACTTGGTCTAAAGGCAACTCAAAAAATTATAGCTCTTGGTGGTATTACGGCTAAAAATTTATGTAGATTAAAAGTTACTAAATCATATGGTTTTGCTGGAATTACCTATTTTAGAAATAATAGAAATAATAGAAATATAAAAATATAAAATGATAAATATAGAAGATGATATTAAGATTTTATTAAACCTTTTTAACGCTCATAAGTATGAGGAGGTTATAATAAAATCAAAAAAACTTATTAGAAAATTTCCAGAATATTTAATACTGTATAATCTTTTAGGGTCTGCATATCAAAATATAGGTAATTTAAGCTTAGCTAAAGAATTATTTACTAGGGGACTCAAATTAGAACCTAACAATATTGCAATTATGAATAATTTAGGGAATGTACATAAAAATATAGGTGAGCTTGATTCTGCCGAAAATTTATTTAGAAAAATAATAAAAAATAAACCTGATTATATTAATGCGTATATTAACCTTGGGAACCTAAAAAGAGATATTAATGATTTTGACTCAGCTATAACTTTATATAGTGAGGCATTAAAAATTAACAAAAAAAATCCAATTATAACCTACTCTATAGCCTTAGCTTACCAAGGATTAGGTAGTTTTGATCTAGCTATTGAATACGCCAAAAAAACACTCATTCTGGATCCAAAGTTTACACAAGCTGATTTATTAATTAGTCAATCTGTAAAATATAAAGATGGAAATAAACATTTAAATGAGATGAATTTCAAAATTGATAACCTAGAATTAAATTCTGATCAAAAAGTAAACTTGCTGTTTGCGATTGCAAAAGCTAACGAAGATATGAATCAAATTGAAAAGGCATTTAAAAACTTAAATTATGGAAATCAAATTAGAAGAAGGTTAATAAAATTTGATATAAATGAGGAGATTAAATTTTTTAATCAACTTAAAAAAGTATTTGCCAGCACTAATAAAGAAAAATTTTCAAAAGAATTGATTCCTCAAAAAAATATTATATTCATCTTAGGCATGCCACGGTCAGGTACTTCGCTAGTTGAACAGATTGTTACTTCTCATTCAAATGTATTTGGTGGTGGTGAACTTCCTCAATTATCAAAAATTGTCAAAGATAATCTTATTAATATTAATGTTATTTCTGAACAAAATATTAAATCTTTAATCGATGATGAATCCTTTGCTGCAAAATTAAGAAAAGATTATTATAATTATTTAGGAAGATTTAATTCTGATAAAGATTTTATTACAGATAAAGCCCCCTTAAACTTTAGGTGGATTGGTTTAATTAAAATACTCTTTCCTAGTGCAAAGATAATTCATTGCACTCGTAACCCTAAAGATAACTGCTTTTCATTATATAAAAATTTTTTTGAAGGTGGTTTAAACTTTAGCTATGATCAAAAAGAACTTGCTACATATTATGGGCTATACTTAGATTTAATGAGTTTCTGGTTAGAGCTATTTCCAGATTCGATCCACGAAGCAAATTATGAAAAAATAATTAACAACCCTTTGGAAGAAATAAGGGAAATATTAAAATTTTGTAAACTGCCTTGGGAAGATGCTTGTTTAAATTTTCATAAAAATAAAAACCCAATTAAAACCATGAGTACTGCCCAGGCAAGACAACCTATTTATAAAAGCTCTATAAATTCTTACGAAAAATTTTCTTCTTTTCTTGAAGATTTAAATAAAAATATTTAATTTTGGACAAAAAAAAGCCCCAATAAATTGGGGCTTTTTCTATAATTTCAAATTAAATTAGAATGCAAATGAAACAGCGATTTCTGTCATTGAATCTTTTGCGTTCGAAACTCCACCATTGTTATCAACTTCATTACGGTTTCCAGCAATTTTCATTGAACCCATAGTGTAAGCTACAGCAATACCATCACCTTTTTCTTTAATGGCACTAGCTGAAGCATGTGTGTAATTAACTTCTCTCTCTCCGTATGATACAGAAAGATCTTCGTTAATATTCACAGCAAGTCCCCAAGCAACTGCTTCTTCACCAGCAACACCTTTTGCGTTACGGTTTAAATCAGACACTTGAACACCAAATGATACTGGACCCATAGAGTAGTTAGCAAATGCAGTCATATGCACATCATCACCACTTTGAGTACCAGCAGCAGTACCTGATGAAGCTTCACCATAACCAGCACCCATAGATAAACCTTCTAATTCAGATATACCAAATGAAGATCCACTTCCAGTTATTGCAAAGTCCCAAGCTCCTTCTGAGTTTCCACCTGAAGAACCGTCAGAGAGATTTACACCCGCACCTTTTCTCCAAGCACCATTGAATTTGATACCAGCGTATGATTTAACGTAGTTAACTACACCTGAATTACCAGCTGTACCAACTAAACCACCTACTGAAGTAGTAGATGCTCCAGCACCATCAAGACCATCCCAAATTTCTTCTGCAGCAGTCGGTGTTTTATCATCGATAGTTGCAAGTCCTGATCCTGAACCTTGGTCAAATGCTATTAAACCTAGATCACCCATATCAACAGACAATCTAGCTGATGACATACCAGCAAATTGATCTGCACTTGTTTGCATGTAAGATACTGTGTATCCGTTAACTTCACCTGAAGCTTTAAAGCTTAGATTAGTTTTCATTCCTAATGGGTTACCAGTTACTTCTGTACCATCTTCACTTGTATAAGTTAACACAGTAGCACCAGATACTCCCATTTCAGCTGCGTGAGCTGATAAGGCAGCAAGAGAACCAGCTAAAGCTGTTAAACCTACTTTTTTAAAGTTATTCATGTTTTTCCTTTTGTTATTGTTTTTCATATATGAATTCTGATAATTTACTTTTAATTTAAGATAAAAGTTAATTATTATCTACTTTCTTCCCTTTTATAGGTATTTGTTGTAAAAATACCACACTAAATGCAGTTTTTTTCATTTTAAATTTATTTAGTGTAGAAATGTAACTAAATTAAAAAATTAAAACTTCAATTATAGAACTATGAAACTTTACTATAAAAAATTATTGCCTACAATTTTATTATGCCTTTTATTGCTTAACTCCTGTGGAATTTATAAAAAAACTGATGCAAGAAAAATTCCTACAAATGCTAATGAAAGAGTTAAAAAAAATATTGAAGAAGGAAGAGGTTTTAGACTTGGAAAACTTGGAAAAAAATCTGGGGGAGATTTTCAGTTTGCTACTTCCAACCCATTGTGGAGAGCAGCATTAAAAAAATTAGATTTTGCACCCTTGAATAATGTTGATTACGCAGGTGGTATTATTGTTACGGACTGGTTTAGTGAGGGTGGTTCAAGTGATCAGATTAAAATTACAGTTAGGTTTTTAACTAATGAGATTAGATCAGATGCTGTTGATATTATAATTCATAAAAAAATTTGTGACAACCTGAATAATTGCAAGGTTAATAAAATTGAAAATACTTTAAATAATAAAATAAAATTTTCTATTTTAAAAAAAGCTGCTCAAATTCAAAAAACGGATCTGGCAAAAAAAAGAGATGGTAGTGAACCAGTTACACTACCAAAAAATTTTTAAGTAGTTAAAAATTTAGTTAATTAAATTATTTAAGATGGAATCTGAAAGATATAATTTTAAAATTATTGAAAAGAAGTGGCAAGGATATTGGGAAAAAAATAAAACTTTTAAAGCAAAAATTGTAAAAAATAAAAAAAAGTTTTATTGTCTAGAAATGTTTCCCTATCCATCTGGAAAAATTCATATGGGTCACGTAAGAAATTATACCATAGGGGATGTGCTTGCTCGTTTTAAAATATTGCAGGGGTTTAATGTATTGCATCCCATGGGCTGGGATTCTTTTGGTATGCCCGCTGAAAATGCAGCGAAACAAAATAATCTAGATCCAAAAGACTGGACTGAAAAAAATATAAAAACAATGAAGAGTCAATTGAAACAATTGGGCCTCTCTATTGATTGGGATAAAGAAATATCTACTTGTGCACCAGACTATTACAAACACCAGCAAGCTCTTTTTTTAGAATTATATGACAAGGGGTTAGTTTATAGAAAAGACAAATATGTAAATTGGGACCCTGTTGATCAAACAGTTCTTGCCAACGAACAGGTTATTGATGGAAAGGGTTGGCGGTCGGGGGCTCAAGTTGAGAGAAAAAAATTAAACCAATGGTTTTTTAATATTTCTAAATTTTCAGAAGAATTATTAGAGGGTTTAAAAAATCTTAATGAGTGGCCAAATAAAGTGAAGACTATGCAGAAAAACTGGATAGGAAAATCTTTTGGGTGTGAAGTAGATTTTAAGGTGGAAAGTACACTTCCTGTAGAAAATATAAAATGTTTTACTACCAGGCCTGATACACTTTTTGGTTTCTCTTTTTTAGCTGTATCTGTTGACCATCCTATAGCTAAATTTTACGAAAAAGATAAACAATTTCTAAAATTTAAGGAAGAGTGTTCAAAAACAGGCACCACGGAGGAATCAATTGCACAAGCTGAAAAGTTAGGCTTTAAAACAGAATTATTGGCCATAAACCCCTTTAACCCTTTGATAAAAGTTCCCGTATATTTTGCTAATTTTGTATTGATGGATTATGGTTTTGGAGCTGTATTTGGTTGTCCAGCACATGACCAAAGAGACTTTGAATTTGCAAAAAAATATAATTTAAAGATCGTCTCAGTAATTAAACCTGAAAACGAAAAAAATGCGATTAATTTAATTAGTGAGGCCTATACAGGACCAGGCAAGATAATTAATTCAAAATTTTTAGATAACTTAAAAGCACCTGACCAATCTATACCTGAGGCCATTAAGATCTTGGAAGAAAAAAAGTTAGGGAAAAAAAAAATTAACTTTAGGTTAAAAGATTGGGGTATATCTAGACAAAGATACTGGGGATGTCCGATTCCAATTGCATATAACAATAAAAATGAGATTGTTAAAATTCCTCTAAATGATTTACCTGTAAAATTACCTGAAAATATTAATCTCAATACAAATGGTAATCCACTAGATCACCAAAAGAACTGGCGGGAAATTGAAATAAATGGTGAAAAGTGTAGAAGAGAAACTGACACTCTAGATACTTTTGTGGATTCTTCTTGGTATTACTTAAGATTTTGTTCAAGCCATAATTCAGAAAAAGGATTTGATTTAGATGAAGTAAATTATTGGATGCCAGTAGATCAATATATTGGAGGTGTTGAACATGCAATTCTTCATCTTTTATATTCAAGGTTTTTTATGCGAGCAATAAGCCTTGACAAAAAACAATTTGTAAACATAGAACCTTTTAAGGGGTTATTTACTCAAGGGATGGTGTGCCACGCAACTTATAAAGATCAAAATAATCAATGGTTAAGTTTAGATGAAGTTGAAACAACTGATGGAATTAACTTTAGAATAAAAGATGAACCAAGCAGTAAAGTAAAAGTTGGTCCAAGCGAATCCATGTCAAAATCTAAAAAAAATACTATAGATCCTCAAAAAATTATAAAAGACTATGGTGCCGATGCAGTAAGACTTTTTATTTTGTCGGATAGCCCACCTGAAAAAGATGTCCAATGGTCTGATCAAGGTATGGTTGCTTCATATAAGTTCATTCAAAAGTTTTGGCTACTACACAAAAAAATTATGGTTAAAATTGTATTAGATGAGAAAAATAAAGATTCAAAATCGTTAGCTAATTTTACAAATATTTTAATCGATAAGGTTACAAAAAACTTAGAAAAATTTCATTACAATGTAATTGTGGCTAATTTTCATGAAACTTACAATTTTTTAAACAAAGAAATTGAAAAACCTATAAATAGTTTAGACTTAGTTGAAAATTATAAAAAGATACTTTGTTTGCTTCAGCCAGTAATACCACATTTGGCTCTTGAGTGCTTGGTGGAAGTGGATAAAAAATATAGTCCCATATGGCCTATTGCTGACTTCAAACTTATAGAAAAAGAAACGTTCAATATTGTAGTACAAATTCAAGGTAAAAAAAGGGGTCTATTACTTTCTGAGTCAAATGCTACCGAAGAGCAATTGCTTAAAAGGATAAGAGCAGATGATATTATAAATAAATTTATTAAAGATAAAAAAATTAAAAAAAGTATTTATATCAAAAATAAATTGATAAACTTAATAACTGAATGAAAAAAATTATTATAACATTGCTCACTTTTTTATTTTTAACAAGTTGTGGATATGCACCTATTTATTCAAGCAAAAATTTTGATTTTAGATTAAAAAAAGTATTAAAATTAAAGGATAATCAACTTAACAATAAAATAGAAAGAAAATTAAAAAACTTTTCAAATCAAGAAAGTCAAAAAATAATTTCATTAAAAGTTGATACACAAAAAAAAATTAATATTCTTGCGAAAGATTCTAAAGGAGATCCCTCTCGTTTTGAAATGGTTATTAGCACTAAATTAGAAATTGCATATGGTCAAAGTCAAAATAAGATCAGATCTTTCCAAGAAAGGTTTAACTACAATAAAAATATAAATAAATTTGAATTCAATCAATATGAAAAAGAAATTGAAGATTTATTAATTGACAAAAATATTGATCGTATAATTATTTATCTTTCTAAGATTTAGATATGATTGTTAAGTCATTTGAATTAGAAAAACTTAAAATAAAAACTAATTTTTTTCTATTTTATGGAGAAAATCAAGGACATAAAAGTGAGGTTATAAAGGGTAAATTTCAAGTAAAATATAAAGAGAGCACTTATAATTATGATGAAAAAGAAGTTCTGATTAATAAAGAAAATTTTTTTAATAGTATTTTATCAAAATCTTTTTTTGAAAATGAAAAACTAATCATAATAAATAGAATTACAGATAAAATACTGGGTATTATTGAAGAATTGATTGAAAAAAAAATTGAAGATCTGGTCGTAATACTAAATGCTAATACTCTTGAAAAAAAATCTAAGATAAGGTCATTATTTGAAAAAAATAAGGAGACTACTTGTGTGGCTTTTTATGAAGATAACAATCAAACCTTATCTAATATTGCTAATAATTTTTTTAGATCAATTAACCTACCAATTTCACAACAAGCCATCAACCTAATAGTCGAAAGAGCAAGGGGTGATAGGTTAAATTTAAATAATGAGCTAGAGAAAATAAAAAGTTATGTAGGCGTAAAAAAAAAAATTGGTCTTTCAGATATCTTAAAATTAACCAACCTAGCAGAAAATTATAATGTTTCTGAATTAGTCGACTCTTGTTTGTGTAAAAATAAAAAAAAAACTATAAATATTTTAAATGAAAATAATTATACACTAGAAGATTGTATACTAATCATTAGGACGTTTTTAATAAAAACGAAAAGGTTGCTTAAATTAAGTGTTGAGCTTAAAAAAATCAAAAATATTGACGCAACTATTCTATCCAGTAAACCACCAATATTTTGGAAAGAAAAAGAAATTGTGAAACAACAATTAAGAAATTGGTCTCTTACAGAGGTTAAAAACTTAATATATAAAATTAATGAGGTTGAGCTCTTAATCAAGCTACACAACAGTAATTCAATTTCTATTTTGTTTAACTTTATTATTGAAACTGCGTCTCCAACTAGTAGTTAGACTTAATTATTTCAATGATTTTGTTTAATTGATCAAGGTCTTTATACTCAACTATTAAAGATCCTGTATTATTTTTTTTATTCTTAATTAAAACATTTAAACCAATTTTCTCAATAATTGATAATTCAAGAACCTTCAGGTTTGGATCTTTTAGTGATTTAAACGTTTGTTTTTTTATTTTAAAAATTCTAACAAGATTTTCTGTTTGTCTAACTGAGAGATTTTTTTCTATTATCTTTTTAACAATAAATTCAATATTATTTAGTCCAACTAAAATTTTAGCGTGCCCTGCTGATAATTTGTTATTCTCTACTAGCTTTAAAACTTCTTCTGGCAAGTTTAATATTCTTAAACAATTTGTTATATGACTTCGACTTTTTCCAATAAATTGTGCTACTTTTTCTTGATCATATGAGAATTCTTCGATTAAACGTTGATAACCTCTGGCTTCTTCGATGGCGTTTAAACCTTGCCTTTGAACATTTTCAACGATAGCAAACTCTAAAGATTTTAAATCATTAACATTTGTAATTACTACTGGCACTTCGTGCAAGCCTGCTTTTTGAGCTGCCAACCACCTTCTCTCTCCTGCTATTATTTCATACTTAGAATTATGATTTGCAGATTCTCTAACTATGATGGGTTGAATAATTCCCCTTTCTTTTATTGAATTCGTTAAATCTTGTAAATTATCTTTATCAAATATTTTCCTTGGTTGAAATTTATTACTAAGTAAGTCGCTTATGGGTAATTTATTAATATTTGATTTTACTTTTGTCTCACCTATTAATGATGATAGTCCACGACCTAGCCCTTTCTTTATTTTATTAGTATCCATTATACCTTTCTTGCTATTTTTTGTTCTTGATTAATAAACTCATCAGTAAAACTAAAATAAGATTTACTACCCAGACAAAATTTGTCATAAATTAAGACTGGCATTCCGTGTGAAGGAGCTTCTGACAATCTTACATTTCTTGGTATAACTGTCTGATAAACTTTATCATTAAAATAGTCTCTTGCTTCTTTTTCCACTTGTGCAGAAAGTTTATTTCTTTTGTCATACATCGTTAAAAGAATTCCTCTTATTTGTAATTGAGGATTTAAACTTACCTTTATTCTTTCTATTGTTTTCATTAGTTGAGTTAGTCCCTCTAATGCGAAAAACTCTGTTTGTAGTGGTACAACAAGTGAGTGCGATGACACTAGCGCCATGACTGTAATAAGACTTAATGAAGGAGGGCAGTCTATGAGTATATAATCATAGGATCCTCTAGAATCATTCAAATAAGCGGTTAATTTACCCTTGAGTATAAAGGCTCTTTCACTATCTCCAGCTGTCTCGATCTCTAGTCCAGACAAATCGACGTTAGAACTCACTATATCCAAGTTTTTATAATCTGTTTTCTTAATTACATCTGAAATAGTTTTTGTCCCATTCAGAACCCCATAGATTGTTTCACTTGAATTTTCTAAATTGGATAAGCCAAGTCCTGTAGTTGCATTTCCTTGTGGATCTAGATCTATTACTAAAACTTTCTTTTCTTGGTGTACTAAACCTGCTGCAAGATTAATTACTGTAGTTGTTTTTCCTACCCCACCCTTTTGATTTATTACTGAAATAATCTGCATTCTAATTTATAATCTTTTTTTAATATTTTTTATATTTAACAAAAATGAATCTTCACTTGTGATGCTTTTTTTCTTTTCGAAATCAAAATCCCAATCTTTTAAAGTTTCTTCTAAAATTTTTTCTCCATTTTTTCCCATAAATAAAATTAAATTTTTATAACTCTTAAAATTTTTATAAACTACATCTAAAACTATTGGTAAGGGCTTAAAAGCTCTTACCATTATTGTACCTGACTCTAGATTTTGTTCCTCAAAAATATTTTGTTGTATAATTTCAGTATTTATTTTTAAATCTCTCGACACATCTCTTAAAAAAGCACTTTTATGGTGACTTTTTTCGTATAAGCGAATTTTTGCTAAATGTTTAGTGTTTTTAAGCATAATTGCTATTATTATCCCTGGCATACCTCCACCTGATCCTATATCTGTTATTATATAACTATTTAAATCAATAAATTCAATGACTTGTGCTGAATCTACTATGTGTCGCGTTCTGATTATGTCATTTTTTGCAGTTTCACTGCTGATAATGTTAATTTTTTCATTTCGCTTTTGGAGCATAGTGATGAATCTTTCAAACTCTATAAATGTTTCACGTGGAACATTATAATCTTTTAGTAGTGGATATTTTTTTAAAATTTCTTCCATTAAGCTATAAGCTTAATAGACCTTCTTTTTACATGTGACAACAGAATATATACAGCGGCTGGTGTTATTCCATCTATTCGAAGTGCTTGTCCCATGGTTTTTGGTTTTATTTGCTTGAATTTAGCCTTTACTTCATTGGAAAGGCCTGAAAGATCATCATAATTAACTTTATCAGGAATAATTAAATTTTCGTCTCTTTTAAATGCTAATATATCAGCTTTTTGTTTTTTAAGGTACCCTCTGTAATGTGCATTTATTTCTATCTGTTCATCAATTTTTTTATCAAAAAAAGGTATATTGGGCCATATTTCTCTTATTTTTTTCATATCAACACCCTTTTGTGTTAATATTTCGTTAGATGTTCTTAATACTCCATCTTTTGCAATTTTTATATCAAATTTATCAATTTTAGTTGGCGTTATAGATGATTCTAACATTTTTTTTGATATTAATTTAATTTTTAATTCTTTATCTTTAAATATATTTTCCCTATTTTTAAATATTAAACCAATAGCAATACCCTTATTTGTTAAACGTAGATCAGCATTGTCTGCTCTTAAACTAAGTCTGTATTCGGCTCTTGAGGTAAACATTCTGTAAGGTTCAGCAACACCCTTTGTTACTAAGTCATCTATCATAACTCCTATATAGGCATCAGATCGATCTAAAATAAATGGTTCCTCTTTTTTAAAAGATAAGGCAGCATTAATTCCTGCTATTAAACCCTGTGCTGCAGCTTCCTCATAACCGGTAGTCCCATTTATCTGCCCTGCAAGATATAAATTATGTATTTTTTTTGTTTCAAGTGTTAAAAATAGCTCCCTAGGATCTATATAGTCATATTCAATAGCATATCCTGGTCTAATTATCTTAACATTTTCTAAACCATTGATATTATTACATATTTCTTGTTGTACCTGCTCTGGAAGTGAGGTTGAAATGCCATTTGGGTATATAGTATGGTCATTTAACCCTTCTGGTTCTAAATATATTTGATGTCGATCCTTATCCGCAAACTTTACTATCTTATCCTCTATCGAGGGACAATATCTTGGTCCAACCCCCTGAATGCTTCCAGAGTACATGGCACTTTTATTTAAATTTTTTTGAATTATTTTATGAACCTTTTCATTCGTATAGGTCATTCGACATGAAACTTGTTTGTTCAAAGATTTTTTAGTTAGAAAGGAAAAAAAGTAGGGATCATCATCTGCAAACTGTTCTTCCAAATTTTCATAATTAATTGTTCTACCATCTAACCTTGGTGGCGTTCCTGTCTTAAGCCTTCCCACCTTGAAGTCATATTTTTCAAGTTGCTCACTTAAGCCTGTTGATGGCTTCTCATCGTACCTACCAGCAGGAGTTTTTTTGTCACCAATGTGAATTAAACCATTTAAAAAGGTACCCGTTGTTAATATCAACTTGCCACATGAGATTTTATTACCTAGCTTAGTTTCAAATCCACTTATTGTATTTTTTTGGAAAATAAATCTTATTACTGGATCTGAAAAAACGTTTAAATTACAGTAGTTTAACAATTTTTCTTGCATATATTTACGATATAAAAATCTATCAGACTGTGTTCTGGGTCCTTGAACTGCAGGACCTCTACTTCTGTTTAACAATCTAAATTGTATACCTGACTTATCTGCAACTTCCCCCATTACACCATCTAAGGCATCTATCTCCCTAACAAGATGACCTTTGCCAAGACCTCCTATCGCTGGATTACAGGACATTTCTCCTATGGTTTCAATTTTGTGCGTAAATAAGGCGGTGTTAACTCCAAGGCGTGCAGAGGCTGCAGCAGCCTCACAACCCGCATGACCTCCACCTATTACAACAACATCAAATGACAAATTTTTTTTCATAACTTAAATTTATAACTGATCCAAATTTTTACAAGGTGCGAGTAAATAATTTTGATATATTTTTAATGGTTAATAAATATAAAAAATTGCAAAAAACCATGTTAAAATATTCGAAAATATGAAAAATAAGTGTTGTTCATCAACGATAAGTGCTCAAAATGTGTCAAAAAACTATTAAAAACTGTATTTATTTTTAAAATATAATTTGTTGATAAATATAGCTTATTTAAGGAAAAACAGTATTAAAAATAATATTATTTATTTTCCAATGCAAAAATCACTAAAAATGCTACCTAAAATTTCTTCAACATCAACCTTTCCAACTATCATTCCAAGTTGTCTGGTGGCTAATCGTAGGTCTTCGGCCGCTTTATCAAAATCTTCTGCTTGGTTTTTTTCTTCAAAGTTTTTTAGATAACCTAAGCTTTGTTCAAGATGCTGTCGGTGTCTTTCTCGAGTAATTAAAATGTCATTACTAGTAATAAATTTATTTTTTAATTTATTTTTTATCTCTAAAATTAAACCATCAATATTGAGATTGTCTTTAACAGAAATCAAAACGTGATTAAAATTTATAATTTCTGTACTTAGATCTCTATTTAAAAGGTCCGATTTATTTATAACAAGAATTGCATTTTCGTCCATCATATCCCTCAAAGTGCCTTTAAATTCAGGTTTTTTAGCATCAATTACAATAAGTTTTAAGTCCGCATCTTCAGCTTTGTCCAGTGCTAATTTTATACCTTTTTTTTCTATTTCGTTTATAGATTCTCTAATCCCAGCAGTATCAGAAACGATGACGGGATAGCCATCAATATTTAAATGTGTTTCAATTACATCTCTGGTGGTTCCGGCTGTTTCAGAGACAATAGCAACATCTCGGTTAGAAAGATGATTTAGCAAGCTTGATTTACCAACATTTGCTGGTCCTATAATTGCAATTTTAAAACCTTCTCTAATTCTCTCCCCAACCTTTTCATCTTCTAAAATTTTTTTAATTTCTAAATAAACTTCATTAGATTTTATTTTAATATTTTTTAAAATATCTTCTGGCAAATCCTCATCTGGAAAATCTATCTTAGCTTCTACATGAGATAAAATTTTTAAAAGTTTTTCTCTCAGTTCATTAAATTTTTCTGCAGCTTTTCCATTCATTATATTTATTGCTTGTTGTCTTTGAATTTCAGTTTCTGCTGAAATTAAATCTGCAATACTTTCTGCTTTGAGTAAATTTATTTTTCCATTTTGGAATGCTAATTTTGTAAACTCACCCGCTTCTGCTAAACGACAATCTTTAATCTCTGAAATAGACTTGTGAAGGGCATCAATTACAGCTTTACTACCATGTATATGGAATTCAGCCATATCTTCTCCTGTGTAGCTGTCAGGCCCAGGAAACCACAATATTATACCCTCATCTATAAGCTCAGAAGTGTTGGTTTTATTGATTTTTCTTAATGTTGCGACTCTTGGCTCTGGAATTGTTTTTTTAGTTAATAATTTTATTACTTTTTTTGTATCCTGTCCTGAAACTCTTACTATAGCAACACCCGATATTCCTGGGCCAGTGGATAAAGCATAAATCGTCATAAGTCATCATACTCAAAATTTTAAAATTAATTAACTAAAAAATACTTACTCATAAAGTCTATTAAATTATTTATTTGTTTTAAGTTAATAACCACGACTATTAATTAGGGTGATTTAGCCAAATTTTATTAATTTGGTTAGAAAGATTCTTTGAAAAATTTTTAATATCAAAAAGTGGAGAGGCTAAAGCTTTTTCTCTTAAAGATTTTCTAATTTTGGATAATTCAGCATTATTTTTTGAAAACAAAACAGCTTTATCTACATATTCCTCAGGGTTGTTTGCAATAAAATTTTTTAAATCTAAATTGATATTTATGCTCTCACCACACCTTGATACTGAATTATCTCCTTTCATTGTCAAAACAGGAACGCCCATCCAAATAGCCTCGAAAGAAGTTGTTACACCAGGATAGGGAAATGTGTCTAATGCTAAATCTATATCATTATAAGTTTTATAATGATCTACTTTATTTGGTTTTGCGGATAAAAAAATAATCCGTGAACTTTCAATATTTAGTTTTTCTAAAATTTTTTTATAAGCAATTTCTGAATCTTTATTTACTGCTTTTAAAAGAAGCCTAGAATTTTTTACGCTTACTAAAATTTTCCCCCATACATTAATAACTTCTTTTGATATCTTTGATGAATTGTTAAGACACCCAAAAGTAAAAAAATTATTTCTATTAAACGGTAGTTCCTGAACTTTTAAATTATAATTAATTTTTGAATGAGCGTTCCAAATCTTTGAGGGTTTAATTATTTTTTCAGAATAAAATTTTTCCTCTCCTTTGTGTATTAAATTTTGATCTGAAATGATGTAGTCAATTTCTTTAATTCCAGTGGTGTTTAGATAACCAAGCCAAAGTATTTGGATTGGTGCAGGTTTATATTTTAAAACTCTAAATCTGTTTCCTTTAAAGTAGCCCGTTAAATCAAATAAAAAATGAATTTTTTTTTCTCTTATGAAATTTGCTATTTCAAAATCAGTTAGTAAACTTACATCATGCCAACTATGAAAGATGTTTTTATATTTTTTAGTTATCTCATCAAACCCTTTTGGATTTCTTAAATTAAATGCATGTAATTTAAAATTGTATTTTTTTAGTTCCGCCAAAGTTTCTAGTAAATATTGTGCTATTGCGTGATTACAAAAATCTGGAGACAACCATCCAATCTCAAGTACTTCTGTTTTTTTATCAAAATTAAAATTTTTTAATTTTGAAATATCATTTGGTTTAAATTGTTCATTAATTTTTTTACAAAATTCTATGTAATCGCTTTGATTATATTTTGTTGTATAATTTAGTGCTGACAAGAAATGAGTTGCAGGCACTATGCTTGCTTCCTTTTTTTCAATCACAAATCTCAAAAGTTCTAATGCCTCATTAATTTCTCCTATCATGTAATATATTCTAGCTAGCACCAGATAAGTTTTTGCTTTGTAACCTTTTTTTAAAAATTTTTTTAACAGTTTAAAGGGCTCTTCATGCTTGTTAAGTTTTAGACCTAACAAAGCATAATTACAAAGAGCATCCTC
The DNA here is from genome assembly GCA_905618805.1 of uncultured Candidatus Pelagibacter sp. Classification (GTDB taxonomy): domain Bacteria; phylum Pseudomonadota; class Alphaproteobacteria; order Pelagibacterales; family Pelagibacteraceae; genus Pelagibacter. Next base: position 18,643 of record CAJQSZ010000055.1, on the reverse strand, counting down.
ATAAAGTGAATCACCTTTTGTCGCCTCTCTGAAAAGTTCCATTGCACTCTCAAAGTCTAATTGAGTTGGAGTTTTTTTTTGGATTTTAGCCACACCAAGTAAATTGGATAGGAAGGGGCTTCTCTCACCAGTTTTGGAAATTAACTCTATTTCCATCTCAAGTTCTGAAAACCTTTTGCTGTTAAATAAGTTTAATATTTTTATTTTTTGTTGGTTATCTAGCTCTATCATTAAGTTAATGAAGACGGTTTTTTAAGTTTTTATTTAAAATTTATCTATAAAATTTATTTATAAAATACATCTTTTTTTCTGGATTAAAACTTATTTAGGGAGTGTTATTAAGCGGGCTTATTCATTGAATTAAAGAAATCTGCATTACTTTTTGTTTCTTTAAGTTTTGAGTTAATAAATTCAATTGCATCCATCGTGCCCATTGGACCAATAATTCTTCTAAGAACATTCATTTTTGAAAGGTCATCTTTATCAAAAAGCAATTCCTCTCTTCTTGTTCCTGACTTTGTAATATCTATTGCTGGATATATTCTTTTTTCTGCAATTTTTCTATCAAGCACCGTTTCACTATTTCCAGTTCCTTTAAATTCTTCAAAAATAACCTCATCCATTCTACTTCCTGTGTCGATCAACGCTGTTGAAATAATTGTTAAAGATCCACCTTCTTCAATATTTCTTGCGGCACCAAAAAATCTTTTTGGTCTTTGTAGTGCATTTGCATCCACACCACCTGTTAAAACTTTTCCTGAACTTGGAATTACAGCATTATAAGCTCTTCCTAATCTTGTGATTGAATCCAATAAAATCACGACATCTTTTTTGTGTTCCGTTAATCTTTTTGCTTTTTCAATTACCATCTCTGCTACAGCAACGTGTCTTGTGGCAGGTTCGTCAAATGTAGAACTTATTACTTCTCCCTTAACTGTTCTTTGCATGTCAGTCACTTCCTCTGGTCTTTCATCAATTAATAAAACCATTAAATAACTATCTGGATAGTTTTTAGCAATTGAGTTTGCGATGCTCTGCAAAATCATAGTCTTGCCAGCTTTAGGAGGTGAAATAATTATAGATCTTTGACCTTTGCCAATTGGGCTCACGAGGTCGATTAGTCTTGGAGTTAAATCTGGTTTTTTTTCTATCGTGGTTGTTTCAACTTCCATCACCATTTGTTTGTCTGGATATAGTGGGGTTAAATTATCAAACGCAATTTTATGACGCGCTTTTTCAGGCTCTTCAAAATTTATTTTACTTACTTGTAATAGTGCAAAGTATCTCTCACCTTCCTTGGGAGCTCTAACAGGACCTTCAACCGTATCACCGGTTCTCAAACCAAATTTTCTTATCTGACTTGGACTTACATAAACGTCATCAGGCCCAGGTAAATAATTTGACTCCATTGCTCTTAAGAAACCAAACCCATCTTGAAGCAACTGTAAAACTCCAGCACCAGTTATTTCTTCTTTTTCTGCTACTTTTTTTAATATAGCAAATAAAATTTCTTGTTTTCTTAGTGTGCTAGCATTTTCAATACCAAGCTCTTCTGCTTGCGTAATTAATTGTTCAGATGATTTTAATTTAAGTTCTTGTATATTCATGAGTAGGGGGAGGTTATTAAAATTTTTGTAAGATGAGATAAATATATATACTCTTTAAACTATTACAAGCTTAGATAGGCTTAAAAACAACAACAAAAACAATCAAAATAAGCAATATTGTTGGTACTTCATTGATTATTCTAAAAAACTTAGAAGATTTAATATTTTGATCCAAATTAAAATCACTAAGAAGTTTGGATAAATAGAAATGATATAAGGTTAATAAAATCACTAACAACAATTTTAGTTTAATCCAAGTTGCAGAAAAAACTTCGAAGCCTAAAGAAGAAATTAAAATTAATCCGAACACCCAAGTTAAAATCATTGCTGGTGTCATGATGTAAAAATATAATTTTCTTTCCATTGTTTTAAATACTGAAGAAGTGTTTTTATCTTTTAAATTTTCTACGTGGTATACGAAAATCCTGGGTAAATATAAGAGTCCTGCCATCCATGAGATTACTGATATTAAATGTAGGCTCTTAAATAATAAATAACTATTCATAATTTAAACAGGGACATTTTTTAAAATTAGATGGACACTGTATCTTTGGTGGATAAAGATCCTCATTAATTTTATATTCGTTTTTCTTAATTATTAATTCTGACATTGCTTTGATAAAATCCTCATTAATTCCAAGTGCTGGAACTCTTGTATAATTTTTACATCCATTAGCATCTGCTATTTCTTTATATTCTATATCAAGCTCAACGAGAGTTTCTGAGTGCTCGGAAACAAACGCGATAGGGACTAAAACGATATGTTTGCCAATCTTGGAATTTTCAATAATTATAGTTTCTGTAGATGGTCCTATCCATTTTAGTGGACCAACTCGACTTTGATAACTCAATATCCAATCAAGGTTCTCATCATTTAAACTCTCAACTATTTTTTGAACCGATTGTTCTACTTGCCATTGATAGGGGTCTCCCTTTTTAATATTTTTTTCTGGAAGGCCGTGTGCAGAAAATATCAATTTGAAGTTTTTAAGATCTTTAATTTTCTTTATTATCTCTTTTGTATGAGCGTTAATAAAATTCTGGTCTGTTGGGTAACAGCATATTGTGCTTGTTTTAACATGGTAGTTATTTTTTTTACAAACGTCTTTCCATTCTTTAATTGAAGACCCCGATGTTGCAGCAGAGTATTGAGGATAAAGAGGCATTAAGACAACTTCGTCTGGGCCATATAATTGAACATCTTTAATCACATCTTTAGCTCTAGGATTCCAGCACCTCATTATGATGAAGCACTTGTATTCATCTTCTGTTTGGGTTTGATTTAGTTTTATTTCTAGAGCATCAGACTGTTCTTTGGTTAATTTTAATATGGGTGATGAGCCACCCAGTTCTGCATAAATTTTTTTTGCAACAGGTGCCCTTCTATTAGAGATTAGTTTTGCTAACGGATATCTTAAAAAAGTTGGTAGATCTAAAATTGCTGGGTCATTAAATAAATTAAATAAAAAGGGTTCAACATTTTCTAATTTATCTGGACCCCCAAGATTAAATAAAATAATTGCTTTTTTCATTTAATAATCTTTTACCATCTTCACCAAATAGTCCACCATATTAGGATCTGTTTGGGGCAATACGCCATGGCCTAAATTAAAGATATACGGATGATCTTTGAATATATCTAGATATCTTCTTGTTTCTTTTTTCAAATTTTCTTTATCAGTTAATAATATCTTTGGGTCAAGTCCACCTTGGACAGGTATATTAATTTCTTTACATATAGAAACAGGATTTACATCATAGTCAATATTGACAGCATCAGGTTTAACAATATCACAATAATTTTTATAATTTTTTATGCCTCTTGGAAAACAAATTACAGGTATGTTTAGTGATTTTACATAATCAACCAAATTTAATGTTGGAATATAAATATAATTTGGTAAATCTTTTTCTTCTAATAACCCAGCCCAACTATCGAAAATCTGGATCACAGTTGCACCATTTTTTATCTGGTGATTAATATGTAATTTTAAAAATTTTTCTAATATTATTAAAATTCGATTTATTAAAAATTCATCTTTAAAAAAATCTTTTATTAATTCTTTTTTTGGTGAGTGTTTATTAATCATGTAAACCAATAATGTCCAAGGCGCTCCAACAAATCCTATTAGGTTTTTATTTTTAATTAAATTATTCTCACTCACTTTTTTTATCGATTTATAAACTGGATATAATTTTTGTATAAAATCAACTTCATCAATTTTTAATATTTCATTTAAATTTAGAGGGCCAAGTTGTGGACCAAAATCTTTCTTAAATTCTACTTTTTGATTTAACCCATAAGGCAACATTAAAATATCTGAGAAAATTATTGCAGCGTCTAGTTCAAATCTTCGTAAAGGCTGTAAAGTAATCTCTGACGATAAATTTTCATTCAAACATAACTTAATAAAGTTTGGGTTTAATTTTCTAATTTCTCTAAATTCTGGAAGATATCTTCCTGCTTGTCTCATTAACCATATTGGAGAGTTAGTTGTCTTTTTATTTATTATAGTTTCTTGAATGGGTGTCATAATAATAAGTAAATATTTAATTATAGTATTAGTTATATAGTATGTGAATAATGGTAATTAATTGTTTTACATGTTTTATACACAGTTTATTAATAATTAAAAATTTATACAAATAAGGTTTATTAACCAAATTGTGTCTTTCTTTAATATTGTTAGATAAAATGTATATTTACAGTTCACATGTTTATTAATGTTTATAAAACACTGGTTTTACAATGAAAAATAAAAGACATTATAATTTTAAAAAAATGATAAAAATAATACTTAATTATCAACATTTTATTCATGGGTAATACATATCAAATATATCTAATATCGGACTCAACAGGAGAAACATTAGATAGAGTTTTTTTAGCCATCAAAGCACAATTTAAAAATATCGAATATGATGTTAGGTCTTATTTTTTTACAAGAACGGAAAACCAGGTTATTAAAATTCTTGAAGAAGCAAAAAAAAACAATAATGCAATTATTTTATACACCATTGTTGATAACAGTCTTGCAAAATTTTTATCAAATAAGAGTGATGAAAAAAAAATTCCTTGTTTCGGAGTTTTGGGAAATTTAATACTTAGTTTTTCAAAACTATTAAATCAACAGGCCTCACACGTTCCAAGCGGACAGCACGCACTTAACGAGGAATATTACGAAAGAATAGAAGCCATTCAATTTACAATGAATCATGATGATGGAAATTTAATAAGCGAATTATATAAATCTGATTTAATATTATTAGGTGTTAGCAGAACAAGTAAAACCCCAACATCAATTTATCTAGCAAACAAAGGTTTCAAAACCTCAAATATTCCACTGGTTAATGAAAGTTCTATACCCGAAAGTCTAAAAAAGGATCCCCAAATGGCCTGTGTTGTTTGTCTAACTACAGAAGCAGAAAGATTGGTTGATGTACGAAAAAATAGGATGATGACTCTTAAGGAAAGAGAAAACACTAGCTACACAGACATACAAAAAATTAAAGAAGAAGTTGAGTGGGCAAAAAAAACCTTTGCAAAATATAAATGGCCAACAATTGATGTTACTCGAAAGTCAGTTGAAGAAACCGCAGCATCAATAATTAAAATACACGAAATATATAAAAATAATGATTAATAAAATAATACTTGCCTCAAGAAGTGAAGTAAGAAAAAAAATTTTAGAAAAAAATAAAATTAATTGTATGGTTAAACCTTCAAATGTTGATGAAGACAGTGTTAAAGAAAGCCTATTAAAGGAAAAAGCAACACCAACAATTATTTCAAAAAACCTAGCAGAACTTAAAGCAAACAAGATCAGTCAAAAATTTGCTGATGAAATAGTTTTGGGCGCAGATAGTGTAATTGATTTAGATGGTGAGATTATCTCAAAGCCAGAAGATAGATTAGAAGCACTTACAATATTGAAAAAACTTAATGGGAAAACTCACTATCTAATTAGCTCAGTCTGCATATCTAGAGGTGGTTCAATGATATGGAACTATACAGATAAAGCATCTTTGACGATGAAACAAATGAGCAATGAAGAGCTTAAAGTGTATTTAGCAAAAATAAGTGATGAGGCGTTATATGCTTACAATGTTTATCAAATAGAAGGTGAGGGCAGAGCTTTATTTTCTAAAATAGAAGGAGACGAGGACACTATAATGGGCTTGCCGGTCAAAAAAATCAAAGAGTATTTAAATAACCATAAATGAGAAAATATTTAGTCATAGGAAATCCAATCGAGCATTCTCTCTCACCCTTAATACACAATCATTGGATAAAGAAATATAATTTAGTAGACAGCGTTTATGAAAAGAGAAAAGTAGAAGAAAAAAATTTAAAAAATTTAATTAAAGAAATAAAAGGAGATGAAATAGTCGGTGTGAACGTTACCGTACCATATAAAAAACTAATTATTCCTTTTTTGGATGAGTTAGATTTTAGTGCTAAAGAAACCCAATCTGTAAATACTCTTTTTAAAACCAACAATAAAATTATTGGATATAACACAGACAGGGCTGGTTTTGGGGACACTATTAGAGAAGCTTATCCCTTGAGCAACGTCTCAATGGAGCCACAGCCGCTCAAAGGTAAATGTATTTTTATTCTAGGCGCTGGTGGTGTGACATCATCCATAATTTCTGCTCTTAAGGGTGAAGGAGCTGATAATATAATTTTAAGCAATAGAACAAAGGAAAAAGCAAATGAATTAAGAAAACTATTTCCAGAATTAGAAGTTCTGGATTGGGGTAAAAGGCCCACAATCTGTAATATTGTGATTAACACAACTAGTGTTGGTTTAACTAAGGATGAAGAAGTAAAAATAGATTTTAGTGATTATGATAAAAGCTTTCATAAAAACCTCCTATTTTATGATTTAATTTATAATCCAAAAGAAACAGTTTTTTTAAAGAAAGCAAGATTAAGAGGAAATAAAACAATGAATGGTAAAATGATGTTTCTAAATCAAGCAAAATATGCATTCAATATTTGGACAAATATAATGCCAGAAATAGACGATGATGTGATTAAACTTTTAGATTGATGATTAAAATTGGAATTTTAGGAGATATTGGATCAGGTAAAAGTTACGTAGCTAAAAATTTTGGCTACCCAGTATTTAATGCTGATGTCGAGGTAGGTAAGTTATACAAAGAAAATAAAAAAATTTTTGATAAGTTAAAAAAAATATTACCTAAATACATTCATTTATTTCCAATAAGCAAAGATGAAATTTGCAATGCTATACTAGCTAACAAATCTAATTTAAGAAAAATTGTTGCAATTGTTCATTTAGAAATAAGAAAAAAAATGAATATATTTTTAAATAAAAATAAAAATAAGAAAATTATAATTTTAGACATTCCCCTGTTATTAGAAAATAAGATTAATAAAAAAAATGACATTTTGGTTTTTGTTAAGTCTAAGAAATCAGATATTTCAAAAAGACTAAGAAAGAGAGAAAACTTTAACCTAAAACTTTTTAACAAATTCAAGAATATTCAACTGTCACTTAATTATAAAGAGAAAAAATCTCAATTTGTTATTAAAAATAATTTTACTAAAAAATCTGTTAATAAAAGTATAAAAAAGATTTTGAAAGATATTTTATAAAATGAAAGAAGTTATATTAGACACAGAGACAACAGGCTTATTTGTTAAAGATGGACATAGGATTGTTGAAATAGGTTGTATTGAACTTGAAGATCTTGTGCCAACAAAGAATAGATTTCATTGCTATTTAAACCCAGAAAGAAAAGTTTCTGAGAAAGCCTTAGAAGTTCATGGATATACAGATGAATTTCTATCTAAGCAAAAAAAGTTTTCTGATGTGGTAGATGATTTTCTAAATTTTATAGAAAACAAAAGGTTGGTTATTCACAATGCTGAGTTTGATTTATCACATTTAAATAATGAACTAGCCCTGCTAGGCAAAGGGAAAATTAATAGCGAAGATGCTCTTGATACCCTATCACTTGCTAGAGACAAATTTCCAGGCTCTCCAGTAAGTTTGGATGCCCTTTGTAAAAGATATAGAATAGACAACTCTAATAGAGCGCAGCATACGGCATTAGTAGACTGTGACTTACTTTCAAAAGTTTACATTAATTTATTGGATCAAAAAGAACCAACTTTAAATTTTCAAAATCAGGATAATGAAAAAACAACTATAAATTCAATTGCCTCTAATCAATATTATAAAAAAATTATAAAACCAACGGAAGATGAGCTTAAGCTACACAAACATTATCTAAAAAATAACTTAAAAAAAAATTTTTTTAATTAAATTTTTCGTTATACAGCTTGTTAAAATCAATTTTTTTATCTAATTTTATTTCAGGAAATCCTGAGTTATGCAGTAGATTTAAAAATGCTTTCTCTAAGTGAGGATAAATTTTATTTTGCACCTCACATAATAAAATCCTTTCTAATTCTTTTTTATCTTTTACTTCTTCATTAATTTTTACAACAGAGGCATAAACTATTTCAAAATAAGATTTTTTTTCGTTTAACTCCTTATCCTCAAATTTTAAAGTCGTGTTAACCTCAATCATTTTGTTTTTTAAAGCTTTAGAAGTAATGTCTATATTTAACTGATATTTCGAAATATTCTCTTTTACAAAAATATAACTTTGAATATCTGGAGTTTCACTAGATACATCCTTTATAAACTCAGCTAATATCTTAAAGTTTTCTATCATCTTCTTCTTCAATATCCTCATACTCTCCATTAATAAAGTCTTGCTTTCCAGCCTTAGTTCTTTGTTTAGTTGATACCTTTTTAAAAATCAATTTTCTTGTAGGTGGAAAAATAATTAACAAACCCACAAAGTCAGTCGCAAAACCAGGTAAGATTAGAAGTAGAGCCGCAAAAGCTAACGCCGCCCCAGAGATAATCTCATAAACTGGAAGCTCTTTCTTAACGATTTGAGACATACCAGATTTTAGGGTGTTAAAGCCTTCATAACGAGCATAAACAATACCAAAGAATGCAGTAATAAAAATAAGGAATATAGTATTAAAAGCACCAATTTGAGATCCAACTTTAATAAATAAATAGATTTCAAATATGGGGATTCCTATGATTATCAATAATAAAGTGTTCATTTTGTCCTTACTCTAAATTGCTAGTTGTAATTAATCAACATACTAAATATTATTAAGGTATGAATTATAGTTTCCAGTACATCGATATTATTCTCCTAGCAATGATTGCTGGTTTTATCTTCCTTCGTCTTAGAGGAATACTTGGTAAAAAAACAGGTTTTAGTGGAAAAATTTCAAACGAAACTGAAAAAAAATTTCAAGAAATTAACGCAATTTTAAAACCAGAAAGTGAAAAATTTAACGAAGAAGAACAAAAATTTTTTTTGAAAGGTGCACAAATTGCATATGAAACAATTATTACAGATTTTAGTGATAGTGATAATAAGTTGATAGCTAGCAAGCCACTGTTAGGTAAAAAAGTTTACGACCAATTCAAAGAAGCTCTTCTAGATAGAGAAAACAAAGGTAATTTTGCTGAGATAACTTTTATAGGAATTAAGTCTGCGAAAATTAAAACACACAAAAAAGTAGAAGATAGCCTAGAAGTAATAGTAGACTTCGTTAGTGAAATTATAACTTGTATAAAAGACAAAGATAAAAAAATAATTTCTGGAGATGCTGAAAAAATCAAAACGGTTTATGACACGTGGATTTTTTCAAAAGATGTGAAATCACCCAACCCTAATTGGCTATTAATTGATACAATAACTTAATTGATCAAGAAAATTACAGATAAAGATAAACAAGATTGGGAAAGATTCCTAAAAGACAAAGAAAAAATACCTAATAAAGATTTTGTTATTAAAAAAAATATTCGTCATCAAAAAATTAAGAAAATAGATCTTCATGGCTTTACAATTGAAGAAGCAAATAAAGCCATAGAGCAATTCATTGAAAAATGTTTTGATGAAAGTGTGACTAAAGTTATTGTAATTACTGGCAAAGGCCTGAGATCTAAAAGTGTTGAAAACCCATATCTTTCAAAAGATTTGAGTATATTAAAGTATTCTGTTCCTGAGTTTATTGAAAACAATACAAATTTAATAAAAATGATAATTGATATTACAGATGCCAAAATTGAGGATGGTGGAAGTGGAGCTTTTTACATTTTCCTTAAAAATAAATTTAAGATTAAGTAATTACTAAAGAATAAATTTTGATAAGTCAGTGTCCTTAACAAGCTCATCTAAATTTTGTTTAACATAGTCTGAATTAATTATAATTTTTTCCCCAGCCCTGTCAGTAGCTGTAAAACTAATGTCATCCAAAATTCTCTCAATAATGGTATGTAGTCTTCTTGCACCAATATTTTCTACGGTAGCATTAACCTCTGAAGCCATATTGGCAATAGCATCTATGCCATCTTCTGAAAATTCTAGTTCTACATTTTCAGTTTTCAAAAGAGCAACATACTGCTTAATTAAACTATAATCTGGTTCTTTAAGGATTCTTTTAAAATCATCACTAGTTAAAGCTTCAAGCTCAACTCTTATAGGAAGTCTTCCTTGTAGTTCTGGTAGTAGATCAGAAGGCTTTGCAAGTTGAAAAGCTCCTGATGCAATAAATAAAATATGATCAGTTTTAATTGGACCATATTTTGTGTTCACAGTTGTTCCCTCAATTAAAGGAAGCAAGTCTCTTTGAACACCCTCTCTAGAAACATCTCCACCAGCTCTATCAGTTCTTCCAGAAATTTTATCTATTTCATCCAAGAAAACGATCCCATTATTTTCTGTAGAATCTATCGCTGATTTTATAATTTTATCTTCTTCTATTAATTTATCAGCCTCTTCATTGATTAAAATTTCATGAGATTCTTTAACAGACATTTTCTTCTTCTTCTGTTTATTGCCAACAGACTTTCCAATCATCTCACCAATATTTATCATGCCAATATTAGCACCAGGCATTCCAGGGATTTCAAACGAAGGTTGTGAAGCACTATTATTTACTTCAATTTCTATTTCGTTATCATCTAAGTCACCATTTCTTAACCTTTTTCTAAAACTTTCTCTTGTTGCAAGGCTTGCTTTATTTCCAACAAGCGCATCTAAAACTTTTTCCTCAGCTAACCTTTGTGCTTTAGCATTAACTTCTCTTCTTTTTTTTATTTTTTCCATTGCAATTGCAATTTCGAGTAAGTCTCTTATAATTTGTTCAACATCCCTTCCTACATAACCAACTTCTGTAAATTTTGTTGCCTCTACTTTTACAAAAGGAGCCTCAGCTAATTTAGAAAGTCTTCTTGAAATTTCAGTTTTACCAACACCTGTTGGGCCAATCATTAAAATATTTTTTGGTAAAACTTCATTTTTCATTTCACCCTTTAAAGCTTGTCTTCTCCATCTATTTCTTAAAGCAATAGCAACTGCCTTCTTAGCTTTGTTTTGCCCAACTACATATCTATCCAATTCAGAAACTATTTCTCTAGGAGATAAAGAACTAACTAGGGAGCTATTTTTACTTTCATTTTTTTCTTTTGGAAAAGGAGTAACGTTAGAATCTTTCATTAAATTTTTTCAATTTTAATATTATCATTAGTAAATACACAAATTTCAGAAGCAACTTTGATAGCCTTTCTTGCAACATCTTCTGCACTTAATTCTGTGTCCAATAAAACTTTAGCAGCAGCCAAAGCATAATTCCCACCAGATCCTATACCTATAGCGTTACCCTCTGGTTCTAGCACATCACCAGTACCAGAAATTATAAAACTATTTTGTTTATCACCAACAGCCATTAAAGCTTCTAATCTTCTTAAATATTTATCAGTTCGCCAATCTTTCGCTAGCTCAACAGCTGCCCTAGGAAGGTTCCCTGCATGCTTTTCAAGTTTTGCTTCAAGTCTTTCAAATAAAGTTAAAGCGTCTGCGGTAGAGCCAGCAAATCCAGCAATCACGTTTCTTTTTTCAATCTTTCGAACTTTTGCAGCAGTACTTTTTATAACTGTATTGCCCATACTAACTTGGCCATCACCCGCTACTACTACTTCATTATTTTTTCTAATAAGCACTATTGTAGTCATTGATTATAGATGGATATTAATTTTTTTTCTTCAAGTGGTGGATTACAAATATTGATATAGTTGGTTAACCTCTATATACATAATTAGTATTATGAATAGGAAAGGAAAAATTTCTAGAAAAACAAAAGAAACCAGCATCAGTGTTGATTTAAATATTGACGGTAAGGGAAAGTATAAAATTGATACTGGCATAGGTTTTCTAGATCACATGCTTGAACAATTATCCAAACATTCGTTGATAGATATTAATCTAAAGGCAAAAGGAGATACGCACATTGATCTTCACCACACAACAGAAGATACTGGGATTGCAATAGGTGAAGCTTTGAAGAAAGCCTTAAAAAATTTTGCAGGAATTAGAAGGTATGCTCATGCAATAATCCCAATGGATGAAACACTAACAAGGGTTGCAATCGATGTTTCAAATAGACCATACTTAATTTGGAAAGTTAGGTTAAAAGTAGAAAAACTTGGAGAAATGGATACGGAACTTTTTAAAGAATGGTTTCAAGCATTTTCTCAATCAGCTGGAATAACACTACATATGGAAAATATTTATGGAGATAATAGTCATCATATAATTGAGTCATGCTTTAAAGGTTTAGCAAGGTCTTTAAGGATAGCTTTAGAAATAGACCCTAGAATTAAGGGTATAGTTCCTTCCACGAAGGGATCGCTATAAAAAAAGCAATGAACATTGCTATCATCGATTATGAATCTGGCAATATAAGCTCAGTAATTAATTCTTTCAAAAAAGCAAGCTCAAATCTAAATATTGAAATTAAGATAGAAGTCACATCTGATTCAAAGAAAATATTAAGTTCTGATAAAATAATATTACCAGGACAAGGATCTTTTAAAAATTGCATAAAATCATTGGAAAAAATTGAAGGTCTTAAAGATATATTAAATAGATTTGCTATTATTGAAAAAAAACCTTTATTTGGAATTTGTGTTGGTATGCAAATGTTTGCTGACAAAGGGTTTGAAGAGACCGAAACAAAAGGCTTAGGCTGGATTTCTGGTAATGTAAAAAAAATAAATAATAAAAATAATCAATTTAAACTCCCACACATAGGGTGGAATGAACTTTCTTTTAACTCTGACAGTAAATTATTTAAAGGTATAAAAGAAAAGTCACACGTTTATTTTGTTCATAGCTACAAGTTTATACCTGATGATGAAAAACTTATATCAAGTAGAACTAATTATTCTGAAGAAATTGTTGCCTCTGTTGAAAAGGAAAATATATTTGGAACACAGTTTCATCCAGAAAAAAGTGACATAATTGGTTTAAAAGTTATTGAGAATTTTATTAAACTATAAAATGAAAATATTTCCCGCTATAGACATTAAAGATAAAAAATGTGTAAGGTTACTAAAAGGAAATTTTGACAATCAAACTACTTATAAACAATCTCCCTACGATCAGGCATCAAAATATAAAGATGAGGGTTTTCTAAATTTACACATAGTGGATCTTGATGGAGCTCTTACAGGTGAATTGGTTAATCTAGATGTAATAGAAAATATTATAAAAAAATTGAGTATTTCTGTAGAAATTGGCGGAGGAATAAGGTCTGTCGAAAAAATAAAGACCTATTTAAATGTAGGAATTGATAAAGTCATACTTGGTAGCGCTGCCATAAAAAACCCCATTTTTTTAAAGCAAGCTTGTGAAAGATTTAAAGAAAGAATAGCTCTTGGCCTAGACGCAAAGAAGGGAATGCTTTCTATTTCAGGCTGGAAGGAAACAACAAGTCTAACAGCTGAAGATTATTTAAAAAGTGTAAATAGCTATGGTTTTTCAAGGGTTATTTACACAGATATTGATAGAGATGGCACCAAAACAGGACCAAACATTGCAGAAACTATAAATATTGCAAAAATTTCCTCAGCACCAGTTGTGGTATCGGGAGGAATTTCTTCATTTGAGGATGTAAAAAAAATCAAGGAATTTAAGAAATTTAATATTGAAGGCGTAATTGTTGGAAAAGCAATTTACGATGGAGACATAAACCTTAGTGATCTCAAGGAATTAGAAAATGCTTAAAAATAGAATTATTCCTTGCCTAGACGTTAAAAATGGGCGTGTTGTAAAAGGCATTAATTTCATTGATTTAAAAGATGTGGGTGATCCAGTTGAACAAGCTAAAATTTATAGTGACGGTGGTGCTGATGAAATTTGTTTTTTAGATATTACAGCCTCTAACGAAAATAGAGATACAATTTATGAAGTGGTTGAGAGAACATCAAAGAAATGCTTTGTACCACTAACAGTGGGTGGTGGAATTAGAAGTATTGAGGGTATTAACAAGCTTCTAAAATGTGGAGCTGATAAAGTTTCAATTAACACTGCTGCAGTCCGAAATCCCGAATTTATTATTCAAAGTGCAAAAAAATTTGGGTCACAGTGTATTGTTGTGGCAATCGATGCAAAAAAAAATAATAATAGATGGGAAGTGTTTACTCATGGCGGCCAAAATAAAACCGGGATTGATGCAATAGAGTTTGCAAAAAAAATGGAGAATTGCGGAGCTGGAGAATTGTTAGTTACTTCTATGGATAGAGATGGAACTCAATTTGGCTATGATATTAATTTGATGTCTAAGATATCTTCAAAAGTAAACATCCCAGTAATTGCATCAGGTGGAGTAGGAAATTTAGATCATTTAGTGGATGGTATAAAGTTAGGAAAAGCCAGTGCTGTTTTAGCTGCATCCATATTTCATTATGGAAGATTCTCAGTTAAAGAGGCCAAAGAATATTTGGACTCAAAAGGAATACCTGTTAGAATTTAATATGCTAGACACACTTGAAAGCTTATTTAAACTTGCAAGAGAAAGAAAGAAAAACCCCATTGAAGGTTCGTATACGAATCAATTATTAACTGACAGATCTTTATGTAAAGAAAAAATTTTAGAAGAAATAGAAGAATTAATAGAGGCAGTTGATAAAAATACCAATAAAATTCATGAAGCTGCAGATGTCTTTTATCATTTGATAATGTATCTAGAGGCAAATGAAATTAAGATCGAGGATGTAATATTTGAACTTGAAAGCAGAAAAAAATAGATTTTACTAAATGTTATTTACTGATTTTTTCTTTTCTTTTATTCAATCACTTAAAACTGATCTAGCGAAAAAAAGGTTTTATAGGTCTTTTAAAAAATTATTTTATTATCCCTATAAGTTTTTATTAGACAGAATTAGACAAACCTTTTTAATAAAAAAAAATAATTTAGATAAAAATTTAAAATTAAGAATTTTAAAGAATATGAAATTAGACGAATTATTTATAGAATTTAATGCAGACAAGGGCTCTAAATTTAAAATGAATGGCAAGTTAATTGGTGGTCATAGTTATACCCCTTTTTATGAAAAATATTTTTCAAGTTATAAAAACAAGAGTAAATTAAAAGTTTTAGAGATTGGAAGCTTAAGAGGGAGCGCAACTGCAAGTTTTTTTTACTATTTTAACAATCCAGAAATATTTTGTGCAGATATTAATCCTTTTCAAATTGAAGTTTTTTCAAAAAAAATTAGAAAGCTGTTTTTAGATACCCAATCTAAAGAAAGCATATCCAACTTATCTTCCTTTATTGATGAAGAATTCGATATTATTATAGATGATGGCAGTCATAACATCAAAGATCAGATAGTGACTCTAAATATTCTATTTAGAAATCTTAAAAGAAATGGAGTTTACGTAATTGAAGATGCATCCCAATATCTTGCTATGAAAAACCTAAATCAAGATAATCTTGCTTATGGTGCAAAGGAAATACTTTTTTCTGTTATAAAAAATGATAAATCGAAGATAAAATATTTACAGCAAGATGATGTAAAAAAATTAAGAAATGAAATTAAAAAAATATATATTGAAAAAGGTATTTATACACAAAATCAAATTAATATTTCAGAGATAATTTTTATTGAGAAAAGTTAATAAATGAACATGTGGTGAGCTTATGAAATATAATGAAAATAATGTTTTTGCAAAAATTTTAAAAGGTGAGATTCCTTGTAATAAAATTTATGAAGATGAATTTGTTTTGTCATTTCATGACATAAATCCACAAAAGATAATTCATGCACTGGTAATTTCAAAAGGAAAGTATGTCGATTTAGATGATTTTAGTTTAAATGCCTCCCCTGAAGAAATGGTTGGATTATTAAAAGGTATAAATAAAGTTGCTAAAAAATTAAGAATTTCCATGGAATTTGGTAATGGATACAGAGCTTTGGCCAACATTGGCAACCATGGCGGCCAAGAGGTACCTCATCTGCATTTTCACTTATTTGGAGGTGAGAAAGTTGGAAAAATGGTTGAATGATAGAGGTTAAAAGAAATTATTTAGAAATTAAATCACTTCAAAACTTAAAAGGAGTTAATCAATCTTTAGATAATTACTTCTTAATATTATTGGATCCAATTAATTTTCAACTAAATAAATTCTTTTATAAAAACATTGGTCAAAAACATAAGTGGATAGATCGTCTTGTTTGGACCGAAAGTCAATGGATAGATTATCTATCTAGTAAAAAAGTTAAGACTTACGTTTTTAAGCATAAAGATAATTTAGCAGGTTTTTTTGAATTAATTTTTCACTTTGAAAAAAAAGAGGTAGAAATAGCTTACTTTGGATTATTAGAAGAATATCAAAATAAGAAATTAGGCTCATATTTATTATCTGAAGCAATAAAGAAATCTTTTGTAAATAGTATAAATAGAGTTTGGGTACACACCTGTTCTCTAGATCATAAAAATGCTTTAGATAATTATATTGCTAGAGGTATGAAAATTTTTAAAACTGAAATCATAAAAGTTTAGTTTTGGTAAGGCAATTTAAAAAAATTTTTTTAAATCAGAAACTTTTATTAGATAATTGATTAATCCCTTACTGGTAATATAAAAATTCTATCATCTACTTTTTCATTAACTTTTAATGATGAAATATAAGTAATACTTAGTTTCTGGTAAATATCTTCAGTTTGCCAACCTGTTAGATTAAAGTTTTTTTTATCAAAAAAAATATTGATTTCATTACCATTTTCAAAAATTTTAAAAGTCAAAAGTTGATCACTAATACTTCTTACTTCTAAGCTATTTATCTTTGATATCAGGTATTCTTTATCTAATAGTAAATCAAGAGGTGTCTTTTTGAGCGGATACAGATAGTAATTTCCACTGTTTTTTATTTTGATTGCTAGTGATTTTCCATTCGAAACGATAATTTTTTTATTTACACCAACATACTCACAAAAAATTTTTTTAGGATACTTTAAAATACAAGTTCCACTTTCATTTTTCCCATCAATTGTTTGTACGAAATTAAAACTTAAAATATTAGTAAGTTTCATTTGAGAAATAATACTTTGTTTGGCTGAGGAAAAAGCTGGATTATAAAAATTTAATATAAATAAAATTGATAGAAACCTAAGCATTAAAGAACGTCTCTTTTACCAACATGATTTGCCTTGCTGACAATTCCATCAGCTTCCATCATATCAACAATTCTAGCAGCTCTATTATATCCAATTTGTAACTTCCTTTGTAAAAAAGAGGTTGAAGCCTTACCTTCAGATCTAATAATATCTAATGCTGATTGGTATAATTCGTCTTTATCTCCTGAGTTTGATGAACCACCCCCAGTTTCTTTTTCATCCACAAAATTTAAAATTTCATCTATATAATCGGGCTCCGCTTGTCCTCTTAGATAGTTGTTAACTTTTTCTATCTCATCATCAGAAACAAATGGAGCGTGAATTCTAATAATTCGATTAGCAGAAGACATGTAGAGCATATCACCTTTGCCCAATAGCTGTTCTGCACCCTGTTCTCCCAAAATAGTTCTACTATCAATTTTAGAAGTAACCTGAAAAGATATTCTGGTTGGGAAGTTTGCTTTAATTGTTCCTGTAATCACATCAACACTAGGACGTTGGGTTGCCATAATAATATGAATTCCAGCAGCTCTCGCCATTTGAGATAATTTTTGTATGTAATTTTCTATTTCTTTCCCTGCCACAAGCATTAGGTCTGACATTTCATCAACGATAACGACAATATAAGGCATGGCTAGCGCATGTTTGGCATTGTAACTATCAATGTTTCTAACACCATCTTTGGTCATTAGTTTATATCTACTCTCCATTTCTTTAACAACCCATCCTAATACTGAAGCTGCTTTTTTTGCCTCAGTTATTACTGGACACAACAAATGAGGAATACCTTCGTAGGTCGATAACTCCAACATCTTAGGATCTATTAGAATAAATTTACATTTTTCAGGTGGGTGCCGATAAAGAAGAGAAAGAATAATAGTATTTATGCAAACAGATTTTCCAGAACCAGTTGTTCCAGCTATTAATAAATGAGGCATAGATGCTAAATCACCAACTACAGGAATGCCTGAAATATTTTTCCCTAAAGCAATCGGTAATCTAATATCTTTTTTTGTAAAGTCAGTATTTGAAATTATTTCACTTAAATAAACATTTTCTCTTGATGCGTTGGGTAGCTCGATACCAACTGTACTTCTTCCAGGTATAGTAGCAATACGAGCAGATTCTGAACTTGTGTTCCTAGCTATATCATCAGAAAGATTTATTATTTTAGAAACCTTAACACCAGCAGCAGGTTCAAATTCATTTAAAGTAACCACAGGTCCATGACTTACTTTTTTGATTTGACCACTGACTCCAAAATCCAAAAGAATTTTTTCTAAAAACCCACTATCAATATAATCTTCATCTCTTAATTTTCCCCTATCTTTTTTGGTAGGAATTTTTAATAAATCAACAGAAGGAAGTTTGAATTTATTTCTTTTACTCAAATCTTTAGTTTCATTTTTTATAAAGGGCAGATCTTCTTGAATTAAACTTTTAATTTGTTCTTGAGGAATAAATTCATTAATTATTTCATTTTCGTTAGTATAGCTTTTTTGT
>CAJQSZ010000054.1 GCA_905618805.1 uncultured Candidatus Pelagibacter sp. | reverse complement strand
AAAAAGTTGGCGTAAACTTTTCTGAAGTATATGGAAAATTTCCTAAAGAAATGAGAAAGAAAATACCAGGTGCTGATAAAAATCCTAATTTTTGGGCCTCAGGTATTTCGGTTGTTATGCACATGAATAACCCTTACGTTCCAGCTATTCATTTTAATACCAGATTTGTTTATACAACTCATGGCTGGTTTGGTGGTGGAATGGACGTAACACCATGCATCATAGATAATAAAGAAAAGACCTTTCTTCATAAAAAATTAAAAAAAATGTGTGATCGACATAATAAAAAATATTATAAAAGGTATAAGAAATGGTGTGATGATTATTTTTATCTACCACACCGAAAAGAAACTAGAGGTATCGGTGGTATTTTTTTTGATTATAAAAAGGATAATTGGGGAAAAGACTTCAAATTTGTGTCTGATTTAGGGGTTACTTTTCAAATGTTATTTAATTCAATAATAAAAAAAAAATACAAAAAAAAATGGACTGCAAAAGAAAAAGAATTGCAGTATATTAAAAGAGGAAGGTATGCTGAGTTTAATTTGCTCTATGATAGAGGAACAAAATTTGGACTGCAAACAGGTGGTAATGCTGAAGGTATTTTAATGTCTTTACCGCCAATAGCAAAATGGAATTAAAATGGAAAAAGAACCAATAACAAGTGCTGGACTAGAAGTTTTAAAAGAAGAGCTTATTTTTTCAAAAGAAAAAAAACGTCCTCAAATAGTTGCTGCCATTTCAGAAGCAAGGTCTCACGGTGATTTAAAAGAAAATGCAGAATATCACGCGGCAAAAGAAGAGCAGTCACATAATGAGGGAAGAATAGCCCAGATTAATGATACCATTGCTAGAGCAAATGTAATCGATATTACAAAAATGAGTAATGATGGAAAAGTTATTTTTGGATCCACAGTGGATTTGGAAAACCTAGATACGGGAGAAAAAATTTCCTACAAAATAGTAGGTAAAGATGAGGCCGACCTACAAAAAAAATTAATATTTTTTCAATCTCCTATTGGAAGAGGATTGATTGGTAAAAATAAAAATGATTTGGTTGAAATTAAAACACCTGTGGGTACGAAAAACTTTGAAATTAAAGATGTTAATTATGTTTAGTTACTTACTATTTTCAGAACTTCTTTATCTGAAATCTTAAAATTATTATTAGCCCAAATCTCTTCTATGGCTTTAAGTTTAGCACCCAGCTCCTTACCTTCTGGAATATTATATTTTTCCATTAACAGGTCTGCCTTTAGAGGCATTATAGGAATTTTTTTATTTTTAAAAATATCAATTAAACTTATTAATTTAATATCAACCTTATTTGATTTAAAAATTTTAAATAAAATAACATCCATTAAAGCTTCTCGTCCACTAAAATAAAAAATCTTATTTAGGTTTTTTTCTGAAAAATCTTTATTAGAAAACTTTGAAGAGTTAAAATTATTTAAAAATACGATTCTTTTTTGGTCTTTTTTAGAAATATTAAATTTATAGATAAAATAATCAACATTATCAGTTCCATCAACAATCATTAAAGATAGCAAGAAAATAAAATCTACTTTATCAAAATTTTTTTTAGCAAAACTATTTAGCTTTTTAAATGATGAAATATTTTTTAATTGTGGAAAAACTAAACTTATAATTTCTAGACAATTTTTATCACTTGTTATTTTTAAAAAGCTGTCTGATCTTAATAGTTTTTGAAATTCATCTAATAATCTTTCTGCAGAGATATTAGAAACGCCAGTTAAGTTTTTTTTAATTATTCTGACTATCTTGGGGTCATGTTTATCTTTAGAATAATTTAAATAAAAACGTAGATATCTTAAAACACGTAAGTAGTCTTCTTTGATACGTTTTTCCACATCACCAATGAAGTTAATTTTTCCATTTTCTAAATCTTTTTTTCCATTAAAGGGATCAAATAAATTTCCTTCAATATCGGCATAAATACAATTAATAGTAAAATCTCTTCGAGAGGCATCTTCTTTCCAGTTATTTGAAAATTCGACTTTGGCATGTCTTCCGTCTGTATCAACATCTTTTCTCAAAGATGTTATTTCAAACTTTATACCATTTATTAAAGCCGTAATTGTTCCATGTTCAATTCCACTTTCATAATATTTTATATTATTATTATTAAGAGCTTTACAAACATCTGTTGGTTTTAAGTTTACAGCTAAGTCTATGTCATCAACTTTCTCTTTATTAATTATTTTTCTAACACATCCACCAACATATCGAATTGTGCTGTCTGCAGAAAAGGAATGTATGGCATTAAATATTTGCTCTACTTCAGTTTCCCTTTTGAGGTTTCTAAAGCTTAAATTTACGTAATTAAGGTTCTGTGATCTAAAAAAAATTTTATCTAATAAGTTATTCATATATGGCTGGCCCACAAGGATTCGAACCTCGGATCTCTGTACCAAAAACAGATGTGATACCACTTCACCATGGGCCAATATTAATTTGATATATCACAAAAAAAAAAAATTATATAGTTTTTGATACAATACACCAATGGCTATGAAATTTCCTTTTAAATTGCCTATAAGCTTTACCGCAGGCCTCTCTAGAATGAAAATAAGCCACAATTGATGAGCCTGATCCTGACATACGAACAAATATATTATTGGGTGTAGTCAATAAAAATGATTTAATTTTTTTTAGTTTTGGGTATTTTCTAAAAGCTATTTTCTCAAGGTCATTGTTTAATGTTTTTAAATATTCGGCTTTAAACATTCCTTCTTTTGGGGTGTTAAACTGAGATTTAGTGAATGATTTTACTTTTGAAAAAATATATTTAGTCGAGCAGCCAAAAATAGGCTTCACAACTAATAAATGAAAATTAATATTTTTAACATATTTCTTCATTTTTCCACTTGAAGATAAAATAGTATTATTGGGTTTTATACCCAAAATAACATCTGACCCTATTTGGCTGGTTAACTTGATTAATTCCGTTTTTTTAAGCCTTACTATTTTCTTATCAATAAAAAAATTAATCAAACTTGCTGCATTCATTGAGCCACCACCCATGCCTGCTTCTAGTGGTATATTTTTAACAATCTTAATTTCAAATTTCCTATCATTGAGAAAATTTTTTTCATCCAACAATTTAAGCAATGTTGTAACTGTATTTATCTTATTGATATTTTTGGAATATCTACCCTTAAAAAATACTTTATGATTTTTTTTACTAATCTGCTTTAAGTAAATTAAATCATGTAAATCAATAAAAGAAATGATGCTTTCAATTTTATGCAGCTTAATTTTTTTTCCGGTAACATTTAATGCAAGATTTATTTTAGCAAAAGATTTAATCTTAAAAACACGCATAAACTAAGAATTTTTTAAGCCCACAATTATTTTATTAGTAATATTTTTTCTCATAATTTCTTGGGTTTCCTCTAAACTTAAAACACTTCTCCAAAAATATCTCGCTTGTATTTTTCTATTTAATTTCCAGAGGATATCACCATAATGATCATTTACGATTGGGTCTTCTGGCATTAATTCAACTGCCCTCTTTAAAAAAATTTCTGCTTTTACAAAATTTCCTACTAAATAATATGCCCAACCAATTGAATCAATTATATAGGGATCATTACTTCTTTTTGCATAGGCTTTTTCAAGCATTTGAAGAGAAGTATCTATATTATATTCCCTCTCTAGCCACGAATAAGCTAAATAATTTAAGACGTATGCATCATCTGGATTTAATTCCAAAGACTTTAACAAGTCTCTATCTGAATTTTTATAATCTTTTAACCGTTCGTAACTAGTTCCTCTTCTATATAGGATTTCAGCATATAAATCAGAGTTGATATTAATTTTTGATAAAATTTTATTGTAATAGTTTATGGCAATTTTATATTTTTTGGCATTTTTGTTAAAATTAGCTATGTCAAAAATTATTTTTATCGATGGGTGCTTAATTTTTTTAAACTTTAAATTAATAAAATCTATC
>CAJQSZ010000053.1 GCA_905618805.1 uncultured Candidatus Pelagibacter sp. | reverse complement strand
AAAATTAGCAGAACAGAAGTTTTCTAACAGAAATTTTTCAGAAAATAATATTGAATTAAAAAATACTTTAAGTCGTTTTATTAAACATAATAAAAATCTACAAAATGATATAAATCAATTAAAACAGGCTCAAACTGATTCTTTAATATATAAGTCGCACAGCGAAGATATGTCTAATCAAATAAAACTTTACCAAGAAGACAATCTTAGATTATCAAATGAGATAATAAATATCCAAAAAAAATATAAAACTATTAAAAGTAATTTAGCTTCATTTGAAAAAGTAAAAGAAGATATTTTCAAACAAATTAAAGATTTAAATAATTCTTTAACTAAAACTAATATTGTTGGTACTCCTTTTGTTAAAGAAATTGTTGAGGAAAAATCGATTAACTCAAAAGTATTTAATGATATTGCAAATGAAAATCTAAAAAATGAAAAGAGTAGGTCTAAAACAAGTAATGATTTAGACGAAGAAATTAATAATATTTTTAAATGATTATATTGATTAATTTTATTCTGTTATTTCAAAAACTTCACATTTTTGAGCAGTTCTCAGTATTTTGAAATATAAAAGTTCTGTTTCAACATCCTCATAAGTTAATACTTGTGAACAATATGTCTTTGCTTGTTTGTAATGATTGTTATTATTAAATTCGCATTCTCCACCTGAGCAATTTACATTTGCTGCCATAAGACTATTAAAAAAAATAAATTTATTATCAATATATTGATAGATTTAATCATATATAAACCTACATACTTTTTTTAATCGATTATCTCTATTGACTTACATTCTGGTTCAATAGTTGAATGAGTATTGTTTTATCTACTCTTTGGAATATTTGTTCATCTAAGTTCATCTAAATTAAGGTCAAATTCAAAAGCAAGTCAAAAGATGACTTTATTGAATCTAATATTTAATTTTTTTATCAATTAATTCAAAGATTTTTATAATTCTAAGACAAATAGAGAAAAATAATTTTAAAAGTACCGCTATTGGCATAAAAATTATCCACAACATAGATGTAATTATTTTATCAAAAGTATTTTTAGGGTGTTCGTTTTCATTTTTTAACATAAATTTTTTATTTAATAATTTGATGAATTGTTATTGAGTCGCTATAGGGTTGTTTGAATTTATACTTTCAATATGTGTTTTTCTTAACAGCGCCAGCTTAATTTATCAATGATTAGAGATAGGCAGTTAAACATTTTACAGCTTATAAATGAAAAATTAGAAAAGTGACTATTTAACAGTTCTAATTTTTTTTGTTTAAAAATAAATTTCATTAATTATTTACATAAATTATCTATATTTAATTACAACCTAAATTAGGTAATCATAACCCAAATTGGTCAATTACATTCTCATTCTTATAATCCAGCTAAATACTTGACTATTAGGAAAAATAAAAAATAATCATTTTTTAATCATAAAAATTTGATAGAATAATTTTGTATGCCAATTCAACATTGTAGATCTTGTAAAAGTAAAAAATTAGAACAAGCTTTTAATTTAGGTAAGCAGTCCTTGACCGGTGTATTTCCAGATTATAAAAAACAACCAGTTACCAAAGGTCATTTATCTTTAGTTCTTTGTAAAAATTGTTCATTATTACAACTAGGACACTCATTTGATGCCAATGAAATGTATGGAGAGAACTATGGATACATGTCCTCTCTAAACAAGTCTATGTTTGAACATCTTAAAAATAAAGTTCCTAAACTAAAAAAACTAATTAATTTACAATCACAAGATGTTATTATTGATATTGGAAGTAATGATGGAACTTTTTTAAGTTTTTTTGAAAAAAAATACAAATTAATCGGTGTAGATCCTACAATTAAAAAATTCCACAGTTTTTATAGAAAAGATATTATCAAGATTCCAGATTTTTTTTCTAATGATATTTGGGATATGTATTTAAGTAAAATATTAAAAAACAAGAAAGCTAAATTGATTACTAGTATTTCTATGTTTTATGATCTGCCCGATCCAATAAAATTTGTACAAGATGTTTACGACTCTTTAGATAAAGATGGTATATGGCATTTAGAGCAAAGCTACATGCCAGCTATGATAAGAAATATCTCATATGACACAATTTGTCATGAACATTTAGAATATTATTCACTTAAATCAATTAAATTTATTCTTGATAGTGTGGGATTTAAAATTATTGATTTAGAGTTCAACGATATTAATGGTGGAAGTTTTGCCCTCACAGTAGCAAAGAAAACATCAAGACATAAAGAAAATAATAAAACTGTTCAGTGGCTCTTGGAAAAAGAAGATGTTCTTAATTATAACAATATTAATAAACATAAGGATTTTTATAAAGAGTGTCTTAAACAAAGAGAATTACTGATTGATCTTCTCAAAAATCTTAAAGATATGAAAAAAAAGGTTTTTGGATACGGAGCCTCAACTAAAGGTAATGTCATTCTTCAATTTTGTAATATAGATCAAAAACTCATTCCATATATTGGTGAGGTTAATAAATATAAATTTAATAAATACACACCAGGATCTAACATTAAAATAATATCTGAAACTAAGCTTAAAAAAATGAAGCCTGATTACCTATTAGTTTTGCCCTGGCATTTTAAAGACTTTATAGTTAAAAAAGAAAAAAAATTTCTGAACGATGGTGGAAAATTGATATTTCCATTACCTGATATTGAAATTGTTTAAAAAATGGAAAGTAGTAAACTTTATACAGATGAATTTGAGACTGTTTCAGAAAAACAAATAACGATCAAAAACCAAAAAAAAATATAGAAGCAGGTAATCTTAACGATCGAATTAAAGATATATTTAGTAGATAGTTTATATTTATTGTTAGTATTAGTTTTATTGACATATGCAAATATGAGGAATAACTATCTAAAATAAATTTTTATGGATGTCTTTCTACCTATAGCAGAAGTCTCAGTTAATATTATTGCAATATTTGCTTTAAGTGGTGTTGTTGGAATTCTTTCAGGACTTTTTGGTGTGGGTGGTGGTTTTTTAATGACACCTTTTTTAATTTTTTTAGGTGTGCCCCCAGCTTACGCGGTAGCAAACGAAGCGAATAATATTCTTGCCACATCTGTTTCTGGCTCCACTACACATTATTTAAAAAACACACTCGATTATAAAATGGGTTTAATGATTGTTGTTGGTGGTAGTGTTGGAACATTACTTGGAATTTGGACATTTACTTATTTCAAAGGCATTGGAAAAATTGATATCGTTATTTCATTAGCCTATATGTATATCCTTGCAATTATTGGAACGGCAATGCTAGTTGAAGGACTTGGAGAAATAGAGAAGGCCAGAAAAAAAATTATTATAAAAAAAAAATTACATGTTCACTATTGGATTCATGGCCTACCTTTTAAAATGCGTTTTCCAAAATCAAAATTATATGAAAGTATTTTCACACCAATTATTATCGGTTTAATAGTAGGATTTATTGCTGCAATCATGGGCATTGGTGGCGCTTTTATTTTAGTACCTGCTATGATTTATATTATTGGAATGCCTACTAGATTAATTCCTGGAACATCTCTATTTGTAACTATTTTTGTTAGTGTGATTGTGACTTTTCTTCATGCATTTAATTATGGGTCTATTGATTTAATTTTAGTTGCAATGTTAGTACTTGGATCTATTGTTGGTGTTCAAGTAGGACAAAAAATAGGGGAGACAATTGATAGTACGGGACTAAAAACTCTCTTAGCAGTTTTATTGTTGATAGTTGGAATAGCTATTGCCTACGATACTTTTTTTGCTGAACAAACTGTCAATGAAATAAACAAAATTGATGTAAATAATTTAAATCCAATTTCAATGTTTATTAAAAAACTTTCAGTAGAGATGCCAACCTTATATGGATTATTTTCAATTCTTTTTGCTATTATTTTAGGTGTTGGAGCAGCTTTTATTAGAAGATTTTTTTCAAATTTAAGGAAAAAATATTTAAAAAAAATATCTTAAATAAAGAAATTTTTAAAATTTTAATCTTTATTTTTTATAATAATCTAAATACCATTCTGTAAATTTTCTGATACCTTCTTTATAATTTGTTTTTGGTGTGATGCCAGTTATCTTTTTTAATAACCTGGTGTTGGCTAAAGTCATGTATACATCACCTTTTTGCATTGGCATATAATTTCTAATAGCTTTTTTACCCAAGTTAGCTTCTATAGCTTTTATAAAATCTAGCAATTTTATTTTTTTGGAATTACCTATGTTGATTATCCTAAAAGGTGCAATAGATGAAAGGCTATCTATTTTATTAAGATTAGGATTTTTTTTATATTTTGGAATTTTTTTAATAAGTGATGTAACTCCATCAACAATATCGTCTATATAAGTAAAGTCTCGGTACAAATATCCTTTGTTGTATATGTCTATTTTTTTTCCTTCTAAAATTAATTTAGTAAATTTAAAAAGAGCCATATCTGGTCTACCCCAAGGGCCATATACAGTAAAAAACCTAAGTACAGTTGTTGGTATCCTCCATATATGAGAGTAAGAATGTGCAATACTTTCAGTTGCTAATTTAGTTGATGCATAAATGCTCATTTGTAATTTTACACTATCATTTTCACTGTAAGGTATTTTTTTATTCGCACCGTAAACAGATGAACTTGAAGCAATCATTAAATGCTTAACTTTAACCTTATGAGCTAGTTCAATTATATTATAAGTACCAATTATATTTGATGATAAATAAGTCCTGGGTTGATCTATACTATATCGAACACCAGCTTGAGCAGCTAAATGTAAAATTATCTCTGGTTTGAATTTCTTTATAGTTTTATCTAATAAATCTTTATTTTCTAGCATACCTTTTGTGAATGAAAATTTATTGTATTTTGTTAAAATCTTATTACGACTTTTTTTTAATTTAATATCATAATAATCTGTAATGCCATCATAACCGCAAATACTATGATTATTGTCAAGTAAATATCTAGCTATACTAAAACCGATAAAACCAGCCGTACCTGTTATAAATATTTTCATTTTTTTATCTTTTATTAATACTTAAATTTATAATTATATATAATATTCTTAACTTTGAATATAACAAATATATGAATAAGGTTATAACAAAAATTAATAATATTTTAATAACTGGTGGTGCCGGTTATATAGGTAGTCACATAGTTGAAGAGCTTGTTAAAAGTAAGAATAATATTTTTATATTAGATAATCTAGTTACTGGATTCAAAAGATTAATTAATAAAAAAGCTACTTTTATTAAGGGTGATATTAAGAATATTAACATAATTAAAAAAATCATCATAAAGAATAACATTGATAGTATAATTCATTTGGCAGCCTACTTAAATATTAGTGAGGCTGAAAAAAATAAAAAAAAATATAATCAAAATAATATTATAGGTACATTAAATTTGATAAAAGCCTGTAAAAATTCTAAAGTAAGGAATGTAATTTTTTCCTCATCCTGCTCTATATATGGGAATGTTAAAGGATCTGTGGATGAGAGAAAAAAACCTAATCCACAGTGTCATTACGCATTTACAAAATATAAAGGGGAAGAGATAATTAAAAAATATTCAAAAAAATATAATTATAAATATGGAATTTTGAGATACTTTAATGTTGTTGGTGCAAGCAAATCTGGAAAAATAGGAGAAATAGAAATATCTCACAATCATTTATTTAAAAATATCGCTATTTCATCTTTGGAAAAAAATCCAATAGTTAATATTTTTGGAAATAACTACAATACAAAAGATGGTTCATGTATTAGAGATTATATGCATGTTGTTGATTTAGCAAATATACACATAAAAGTGTTAAAAAAAATAGAATTATCAAAAAAATCAACGATATTAAATTGTGGTTATGGAAAGGGTGTATCGGTTAATCAAGTAGTTAAAAAATTTCAAAAAATTATAATGAAAAAGATTACTATTAACTTCAGCAATCGTCGATCTGGAGATGTGGCGCAAGTATATGCCGACACCAAGAAGTTAAATAAATTTCTTAATTGGAAACCAAAATATAATCATTTACGAATTATGTTACAAAGTGCCATCAAATGGGAAAAGAAATTAAATAACATTAATTTTAATCCTTAAGTAGACTGTAATTAAATCTAAAACCTGCAGATCAAATATCCCTTAATGAAGCTTTTACAGTTTCTGTTGTTAATTAATCACCAAGATAAGTCTTAAGGTTTGGTTAACTTTATTTCAATTATATCATAAGGATTAAATAGTATATAAAGTTTGAATGACAAAAAAAATTCTCATAGTATTTGGCACACGTCCTGAAGCAATTAAATTAGCAGTTTTAATTAGAACTTTACGCAATGATAAAAGATTTAAAATTAAGATTTGTGTAACTGCCCAACATCGTTCAATGTTAGACGACGTTTTGGAGCTATTTGAGATTATCCCAGATTATGACCTTAATATTATGGAGGCTGAAATTAGCTTAAATAATACTGTAATAAAAATACTATCTGGAGTAGATAAAATTTTGCAAAAATTTGATCCTGATGTAGTTTTAATTCAGGGCGATACTACAACTGTTTTAACAGCTGGTTTAGCATCGTATTACAGACAAATATCAATTGCACACATAGAAGCTGGTCTACGTACTGGCGATATTTATTCTCCATGGCCTGAAGAAGGAAATCGAAAAATCACATCCAGTATTACACAATACCATTTTGCTCCAACTTTATCAGCTCAAAATAATCTTTTAAAAGAAAATATTAATTCAAGTACAATTTTTGTTACAGGTAATACGGTTATAGATGCTTTATTTTGGGCTAGAGATAAATTAAAAAAAGATAAAAATCTTAAAGAAAAACTAGATAAAGATTTTTCATTCATAGATCCTTCTAAACGTATAATCTTAGTCACAGGACATCGCAGAGAAAGTTTTGGTATAGGTTTTAAGAATATTTGTGAAGCACTAATGGAAATAGCAAAAATAAACAAAGATGTACAAATAATATTTCCTGTTCATCTAAATCCCAATGTTAAAAAACCAGTAAATGAAAAATTAAAAAATATAGAAAATATTATTTTAATACAGCCACTAAACTATATTAAGTTTCAGTATTTAATGGCAAAGGCATTCATTATTCTTACAGATTCAGGTGGAATTCAAGAAGAGGCACCTTCTCTTGGAAAACCAGTCTTAGTTATGAGGGATGTAACAGAAAGACCAGAGGCTGTTGAGGCAGGCACTGTTAAATTAGTTGGTACTGATATTAAAAAAATAATAGATTCAGTTAGTGATCTTCTTAATAATGAAAATGAATACAAAAAAATGAGTTTATCACACAATCCATATGGTGATGGTCAGGCTTGTAGTCGTATAATTGAAATACTTGCAAAATAAATTTTTAGATTTTTTACTAAGCTTTGGTTCTAATGTTATCGCTTAAATTTTAAAACCAGCGGACAGAGCATCATTATAAAATGCTTTTACTGTTTCTTTTGTTAGTTGATCGTAAGATTTTCCAAATTTTTCTATTTTTTCTATCGTCTCAGGTGGTATTGTTATGATATGACACCCTAATTGTTTGGCCTGAATATAGTTGTAGGGTTCTCTTACACTCGCCCAAAGAATTTCAACATTCTTAAATTTTTTTGCTAAAGCAATACTTTTTTTAAATTCAGGCAAGGGATCTTTCCCAGTATCACCTGCTCTTCCAGCAAAAATTGAAATAATTACCTTTGTTTTTTTGTTAAGTATTTTTAAAATTTTTTGAGTTTGTTTAAAATTATAAACTGCAGTTATATTAAGTTTAATGTTCTTATTATTTAATTCTTGAATTATTTTTCCCATAAAAAATCCCTTTGAGTTAGTTACAGGTATTTTTACATAAACATTTTTTCCCCAAGTATTAATCTTTAAAGCTTGATCTCTCATGTTGTGATAGTCATCAGCAAATACTTCTAGTGAAACTGGCTTATTTTTGCAAATCGTAAGTATTTTTTTTGAGTAGGCTTTGTAATCTTTAGCACCAGCCTTTTTCATTAAAGTTGGATTTGTTGTAAATCCTTTAACAATATTCTTTTTATTAAATTTTTTAATTAGGCTTAGCTCAGCAATATCACAAAAAATTTTTGTTTTCATCTAATCAAATATTATCAAATTTTTTAAAATTAAGAAGTAATTTAATTATATTTGTTATAACAATACTTTTAAGAAAGTTTCTAGACTTATAATACTAACAATGCCAACTGTTACAGCTGCAATTAAACCTACAACAAATGGTTTGTAGCCCATTGATCTCAACTCATTTATATTAATAGATATTCCAACAGCGGCCATTGCCATTGTTAGAAAGATTGTAGCTAAACTTTTAATATAACTTATAGAGATTTTCCAAATTTCATTATAACCATTCTCTAAAGTCAATACTTGATCACCAATATTTCTGATAATTATCATTCCAATAAAACCAAGAACAAAGTATGGAAAAATGCTAAATATAGAATAGCTTTTATCTTTAACTTTACCCCTGTTATATAAAAATCCAAATAGTGGAACCATAATTACTAAAAATGTATTTCTTATTAATTTTGTAACTGTTGCAACATTTAATGTTTCTGGACTGTTAAACTGTTGATCATAGATTAATCCAGCTGCTGCTACTTGAGAAGTTTCATGAATAGCTGTACCTAAAAACAAACCTACTTCTAAAGGTTCACCATAAAAATACCACTCAGCAAAATATGGATAGACAAGCATTGAGATAACACCAAATAATGTAATATTCGCTATTGCATAAGCAACCTCACTTTTTTTGGCATTTATAACTGGAGCCATTGCAACAATTGCGGTTGCTCCACAGACGCTAGTTCCTATTGCAATAAGATATGACATTTTTGATGAAATGGAAACTTTCTTTATCAACAACTTAATAAGAACAAGAACACTTAATATACAAACAATAATTAAAGGGATAGCGACTGTTCCAAATTTAAAGAACTCTTCAAAACTTAATCTTATTCCTAAAAAAATAATTCCTAATTTTAAAATATATTTTTGAGTAAAATCTAAACCAATCATCATACCTGCCCTGGGTGTAAAGGCATTTCCCATAATAATTCCAAGTAATATTGCAATCATTACTGTTGAGATAGGACTTTTAGAGGTACCAAATAATTCTATGCCAATAACATTATTTATTCCTTGTGAAAATAAACAGAATACTAAAGCAAGTATTACACCGGGAGTAATTCTGATGATTTTTTGATATCCCATAAGTATGGTATGATAGTAGTTTATAATTTATGCGCTTCTATAAAGCTTAGTCATAACAAATTCTTTATGACCCAATGTTTCAGCACAAGTTAATCTACCATTTGCAACTCTAATCATAGATTTGATTAATTCATCACCCGCTTCTGACATGCTCATCTCACGAGATAATATTTTTGAAACATCACAATCAATATGCTCACCCATACCTTTAACAGTTAATGGGTTAGCAGTTAATTTAACAACAGGTTCGATAGGGTTTCCAACTATATTACCTTGACCTGTTGGGAATAAATGAATGTTAAAACCGGCTGCTGCTTGAAGAGTAATACACTCAGCCGCTGCAGATGAAGTGTCCATAAAGTATAAACCTTTTCCTTTAGTGGGCTCTTCTGCTGGTTCTAGCACATCGATAAATTTACAGTTTCCAATTTTTTGAAAATTTCCAAATGCTTTTTCTTCGATAGTCGTTAATCCACCTGCAATATTACCAGCTGTTGGTTGGCTATCTGAAAGGTCATCTGTTGCCTCTTTTAAAATGAAGTCATTATAATCACTCCAAGTTTTCATAAATTTTTTTGACGCCTCTGGTGTTGCACCTCTCGTTGCACAAACTTTTTCTGCACCTGTTAATTCTGATGTTTCACCAAAGCACAAGTGAACTCCTAATGGTTCTAATTTATCCATTAAGTTTCCAACTGTAGGGTTAGCAGCAAGGCCTGATGTTGTATCAGATTCACCACATTTAACCGAAATCCATAAATCACTTAAAGGACACTCTTCTCTTTGCTTTTCAGAAGCCCACATTGCAAATTCTTGAGCTTTTTTAGAAGCCTTCATGATTGTTCCAATATCACCAGTTCTTTCAATATGAAAACCTTCAACTGGTTTTCCAGTTTTAGCAATCTCATCAACAATTCTTTTTGTCCATTTAGGTTCAATTCCAATAACAATTACAGCAGCAACGTTAGGATTTTTTCCAGTCCCAATCATCGTTCTAAAATGTAGATCTAAGTCAGCACCAAATTGAAGTCTTCCATAAGAGTGAGGAAGGGCCATTGTACCTTTAATATTGTTTGCTACAGCTTCAGCACAAGCGTTTGAGATATCATCAACAGGTAAGATGATCACGTGGTTTCTAGTTCCAACTCTGTCATTTTCTCTTTTGTAACCTAAAAAACTTTTTGGAATTTCCATATTTTTTACCACTTTTTCGTTTTTACATTATGAACATGAACGTGCTCACCTTTTTTGATTGATTTAACTACTTTTCCTATATCATGACCATATTTCAAAATAGTATCACCTTCATTAAGGTCAACCATTGCAATCTTATGCCCCAATTGAATTTCATCCACTGATTGAATTTGAATTGTTTTATCATTCTCCATAATCCAGCATGCACAATCTTGTTTTGGAGAGATTTTATCAATGACAACGACTCCTACGTTATCTTTCTCGTCATGTATAATAATATCTGTAGCCATAATTGTGTCGATTTGTTTGTTTGAAATTTTTCAATTCTTATATATTAATCTTTAAAATTAACAATTTATTTATAGATTTTTTAACAACTTAAGCAGGAAGGCATATTATTATGACTAAAATGACAACAGAAGAAGCTTTTGTAAAAGTTTTACAAATGCATGGAATTGAACACGCGTTTGGAATTATCGGTTCTGCCTTTATGCCTATTTCAGATATCTTTCCTGATGCTGGAATAACTTTTTGGGATGTTGCACATGAGACCAATGGTGGATTAATTGCTGATGGCTACACTAGATCTACAGGTAAAATGTCAATGGTGATTGCACAAAATGGCCCAGGAATAACAGGTCTTGTAACACCAATTAAAACTGCATACTGGAACCACACTCCTTTACTCTTAGTTTCACCACAAGCTGCAAATAAAACTATGGGGCAGGGTGGCTTTCAAGAAGTTGAACAAATGAATTTATTTAAAGATATGGTTTGTTATCAAGAAGAAGTTAGAGACCCCTCAAGAATGGCAGAAGTATTAAATAGAGTAATTGAAAAAGCAATTAGAGGATCAGCTCCAGCACAAATAAATGTTCCAAGAGATTATTGGACACAAGTTATTGATATAGATCTTCCTCCAATCGTAAGACTAGAAAAACAAGCAGGTGGTGTTGAGGCAATTAAAAAAGCAGCTGATTTATTATCTAAAGCAAAATTTCCAGTCATTTTATCTGGAGCAGGTGTTGTAATTGGTGGTGCTATTGAAGAGTGTAAGAAATTAGCTGAAAAGTTAGATGCTCCAGTTTGCTCAGGTTATCAACACAATGATAGTTTTCCTGGAAGTCATCCACTAGCAGCTGGACCATTAGGTTATAATGGATCAAAAGCTGGAATGGAATTAATTAGTAAAGCTGATGTAGTTCTTGCACTTGGTACAAGACTAAACCCTTTTTCAACATTACCTGGTTATGGAATGGATTATTGGCCAAAAGAAGCAAGCATTATTCAAGTTGATATGAACTCAGATAGAATTGGTTTAACTAAAAAAGTATCAGTTGGAATTTGTGGAGATGCAAAATTAGTTTCTCAACAAATTTTAGCACAACTCTCTCCTACCGCAGGAGATACAAATAGAGAAGAGAGAAAAAATATCATACACCAAACCAAATCAGCCTGGTTACAAGAA
Organism: uncultured Candidatus Pelagibacter sp.; assembly: GCA_905618805.1. Taxonomy (GTDB): domain Bacteria; phylum Pseudomonadota; class Alphaproteobacteria; order Pelagibacterales; family Pelagibacteraceae; genus Pelagibacter. Next base: position 5,241 of record CAJQSZ010000053.1, on the reverse strand, counting down.
TTATCAAGTTTAGATCATGAAGATGATGACGAAGGTACAGTTTGGAATGCTGAAGCTAGAAAAAGAGATGCAGATAGAATGTCTCCTAGAGAAGCTTGGAGAGGAATTCAAGCAGGAATGCCTGAAGATGTAATTATTTCAAGTGATATTGGAAATAACTGTGCAATTGGAAACGCGTATCCTACATTTGAAAAAGGTAGAAAATATTTGGCACCAGGGTTATTTGGCCCTTGTGGTTATGGTTTTCCAGCTATCCTTGGAGCTAAAATTGGATGTCCTGAGACACCTGTAATTGGTTTTGCAGGAGATGGTGCATTTGGAATAAGCATGAATGAAATGAGTTCAGTAGCAAGACCAGAATGGCCAGCAATTTCAATGGTAATTTTTAGAAACTACCAATGGGGAGCTGAAAAAAGAAACACTACTTTATGGTTTGATGACAACTTTGTTGGAACAGAGCTTGATCCAGAATTAAGTTATGCAAAAGTTGCAGATGCTTGTGGATTAAAAGGAGTTACAGTTCGTACCATGGAAGAGACTACAGCTGCGATTAAACAATCTTGTGAAGACCAAAAGAAAGGAATCACTACATTTATTGAAGTAATTCTAAACCAAGAGCTAGGTGAGCCTTTCAGAAGAGATGCTATGAAAAAACCAGTTAAAGTTGCTGGGATTAAAAAAGAAGATATGATTAAACAACCTTCTTTGGTTTCTTAAGGTCTTTTAAAAACAAAATAATTATAATAATCTAACTACATGAATGTAGTTAATGATAATAATTGTAGCTGGATAAATGTTCTTAATCCAAGAACTAAAATAAAAGTTTTAGATAAAGACATGTCCAGTGACTGGTTAATTATTGGTGCTGGATATACAGGTTTATCAGCAGCTAGAAAACTTTCTGAATTACACCCTGGACAAAAAATTATTATAGTAGATGCTCAATTAGCAGGAGAGGGTGCCAGTGGAAGAAATTCAGGATACTTAGTAGATACTACACTTAATGATGGGTTTACATCAAATAAAGAACTATCTAATTATAAAAAAAAGACAGACATCTATAAATTGGGAATAGATGCTGTAAAAAGATTTGTTAAAGAGCATCAAGTCAATTGTGACTGGAATGAAGCCGGTAAATATTTTGCGTCATCAAGGGATGAAGATAAAAAAAAAATAACTAATTTTAGCAATACACTTTCTAAATTAGGGTTTGAGCACAATCTAATTAATAAAAAAGAATTAAAAAAAGAATTAGGCACAAGTTTTTATAATTTAGCACTTTATACAAAAGGTGGAATCTTATTACATCCAGGAAAACTAGTCAGAGCAATGATTGATACGTTACCTGATAATGTGGAGTTAATAGAACAATCTCAATTGCTTGAATGGAAAAAAGATAATGACAGCATTTATTGTAAATTTAGAAAAAACATAATTATTACAAAAAAAATAATCTTCTGTACAAATGGTTTTTTAAAGTCATTAGGTATTAAAGAGAATTATAATTTTCCATTAACATTAACAGCCAGCATGACCAGACCTTTGACGGATAGTGAATTCAAATTTATAGGTGAACCAAAAGAATGGGGAGTATTACCTGTTAGACCTATGGGTGCTACAATAAGAATGACAAAAGATAGAAGAATCTTAATTAGAAATACAGCAGAAGTGCATAGCCCATTTAAAATGACAGATGATGAACTGAAAAAAAGATCAATTAAACAAAAATTAGGAATTAAAAAAAGATTTTCCTCACTGCCTGATGATATTATAGAATCTAGTTGGTCTGGTGTAGTATCTAGAACAAGAAATAGTTCTCAAATTTTTGAAAAAATAAAAGATAATGTTTTTGTGGCTGGCTGCTATAATGGTTCAGGAATTGGTGTGGGAACTTTATTTGGAGAACAAATTGCTATTAGAGCTAGTAATGAAAATACTAATGAAATTAATGTTATTGAGTGCAGAGATAAGCCTACTTGGCTTCCACCTAAACTGTTTCTCAATTTAGGGATAAGAACAAGATTAATGTACGAAAGGTTTAGATCAAGATTAGATCTTTAAGTTATTATCGATTTCCAATTAGTGAATAATTGCTTTAGCAGAACCAAGGTTAGTTATTTTTCCAGTGTAAAGACCCTTTCCCAAGATTGGCACTACACCAACTGTAGATCCGGTAAAAACATAGAAGTCTTTATTTAGATTAATCTTATCTTTTTTCACTTCGTTAAGAACAAAACGAAGAGCATTTAAAGGATTTATATAAACGGTATTGGTGTTACCAGTAACACTTTGCTTAATCTTTTTATTAACAATATCTGTTTTTAAATTTCCAATATTAATTTTTTTATATTTTTGTTTTTTCCCAATAAGAAATTTTACGTTACAACCAAAGTCACTACACAAATCTCCAAAACTTGTTATGCCCTTTTTTCGCTGCCTATAACCTATAACCTCAATACAAGGTGCCATGTGAGAAATGTATTTAGTAACATTATTTAAGGTAACCAATCTTTTAGATAAAAAAAAATTTTTTTTAATCAGGTAGCAAACCTCTAATTCAATTCCTAAAGTAAATTTATTAATTTTTACTTTTTGTCCACTTTTCAAAAAATTTTTTTTAAAAATAGATGCATAGAATGGCTTTTTTTCTTTAAGCTTTTTCATCACTGGTATTCCTGTGCCGGCAGCTTTAAACCCTATTATTGGATCTGTAACTTTACTTTCACAAAGTTTTCTTAGCTTTTGTGCTTCATTTAATTTTTTTGTAAATTTAGATGGAAGTGGGGCAATTATTTTATTATTAACAAATGCATTAACTAATTTATCTGCTGTTTTTTCTAATAAGGTTTTTTTCATTATTGGATGTTTAATATAGTCGCTGGGTCTAGTCTAGTGCTAAACCAATTAAGTCTAATATCTAGATGAGGTCCAGTTGATCTACCAGATGTTCCGACTGTAGCAACAATATCTCCTTTTTTAACATGGTCGCCCACGTTTACAAAAATTTCATTCATATGCATATATAAAGTTGAAATTCCATGTCCATGATCAAATATCAAGGTGGCGCCTGTATAAAACAAATCTTTTTCAGCCAAAGTAACAATTCCATTATTCATAGCTTTAACAGGAGTACCTTTTTTTTGAGCAAAATCTAAACCATAGTGAGGCCATTTAGGTATACCATTTAAAATTCTTTGACTTCCATAAACACCTGTAATTATCGCATCATCAACTGGGATAATAAATTTTTCTTTAAAAAATTGTAAATCACTTTCAATTTCTCTAGCTTCACCAATTAACTTATTTTCTTTTTTGATTCGTGCATAAAACTCCTCAGGTGGTGTAACCTTTTTTTTAGGTAAACCTTCTATTTTTTGAATGTTATATTTTCTCTTCTTATTTTTCAACATCTTTTTCACTACCAATTGAGCAACGTTAAAAGCAGCTTTGAGATTAAGATCTACTAAATAATTCATATTTTCTTGTTTAATTTTTTCAAATGGTTCAGGAATGTTGGTGCCAGCATTATTTACCAAAATATCAATAATTTTAATTTTACCTAATTTTTCTTTTAATTCTTTAATGTTCATCACATCACAGTTAATTTTAATGACTTTGCCTTTAATTTTTTTTATTTCTGTTTCAAGTTTATCTAGATCTGATTGAGTTCTGCTTAATGCAATAATTGTTGCTCCAGCCTCTGCTAATGCTATAGAGCAGGCTCTGCCCAAGCCTTTACCGGCACCAGTTACTAAGGCATATTTATTTTTTAAATTAATTTTTTGTAAGTACATTTAGATAAATAATTTTAAATCAGTATAGATTAATTCTAAAGCCACTGCCAATATAGCAATTAAGCCAATCCAAGCTATCCATTTATATTCATTAATCCATCTTGAAATTATAGTAGCTGCTGTTGCCATAAGGATTATTGATAAAGCTAACCCAAAAACTAGTAAAACATAATGATCTCCAGCAGCACCAGCTACACCTAAAACATTATCTAAACTCATTGTAAAATCGGCAAGCAACACAGTCCAAATAGCTTTTATGAAGCTTGAATTGTCTACTTTAATATCTTCATCACTCGATTGTCCTTTAATTACATCAGTGTAAAGTTTGTAGACTATATAAAGTAGTAGCAATCCACCAACCAGTCTCAATCCTGTTATTTGCAACAAGTAAGCAGTTAACATGGTAAGAATAATTCTTAAAACTACTGCACCACTTATTCCCCAGAAAATTACTTTTTTCCTCTGTTCCACTGGAAATTTAGACGCAACCATTCCAATTACAATAGCGTTATCTCCTGCTAAAATTAAATCTATAAAGATAATTTGACCAAGGATTACAAGTTGTTCGGCTCCAAATAATTCAATAAACATTAGTTTTTTAATATCATATCTGCACCTTTTTCTGCAATCATTATTGTTGGTGCATTTGTATTACCTGATGTAATATTTGGCATGATTGATGCGTCTATTACTCTTAAATTTTTTATTCCTTTAACTTTTAATTCTACATCAACAACAGCCATATCATCTTGACCCATTTTACAAGTTCCAACAGGATGGAATATTGTTTGAGCATAATCTGCCGCTGCTTTTAAGATTTCCTCATCTTCATTTAAATGAATACCTGGACGATATTCTTCTGGGCTATATTTTTTAAAAGTTTCAGATTCTAAAACAATTTTTCTTGTTAATTTAAGGCCCGCAGCTGCAATTCTTCTATCCTCATCAGTTGATAAGTAGTTCATTTTTACTTTTGGGTATGTTCGTGAATCTTTTTCTACAATACTAACATGACCTTTGCTAGTTGGTCTAATATTTGAAACTGTTGGTGTGAAAAAGATGTTGAAAAATAAGAAGAGGCCTGGCTCTATAATTAATATGTCGTCTCAACTTGGTCATGTAGGTATGGCAGGTAGAAATATATACAATATGACAAAATTTGGAATAGAGGGTTTAACAAAAGGAATGGGTGTAGAGCTTGCTAAGTATAATATTAGAGTAAATACTGTAGCCCCCACTTTTGTTGCAACACCAATGGTTAAAAAATTTTTTAAAAATAAAGAATTCAAAAAATTAGCTTTGGGCAATATACCTATGGGTAAATTGGCAACTGAAAGTGATGTAGCAACTAGTGTTTGTTTTTTAGCTTCATCAGCATCTTCAATGGTCACAGCTACATCAATCCTAGTCGATGGCGGATGGACTGCAAAATGATAAATAAATTACT
>CAJQSZ010000052.1 GCA_905618805.1 uncultured Candidatus Pelagibacter sp. | reverse complement strand
GACCATAATCTATTGTTTCACCAGATATAGACATATTATCGGTATTCATAACTCCATGAATAAAACCAACGCGCATCCAATCGATTACAAGTTGGGTTTGTTTTTCGATTAAAACATTTAGTAAATCTAAAGCTTTATTCTTTGATGATTTTATATTTGGGTAGTATTTTTCAATTGTATAATCAATTAAGATTTCTAAATCATTAATATCTTGTTTTGCAGCAATATATTGAAATGTTCCAACCCTTAGATGGCCCAAGGCTACTCTTGTAAGAATTGCACCTTTTGAAATTTGTTCTCTAATTACATCTTCACCAGTTTTAACTACTGCTAAACTTCTAGTTGTTGGTATTTGTAGAGAATGCATTGCTTCACTTATTATATACTCACGCAGCATTGGGCCTATAACAGCTCTACCATCACCACCTCGAGAGAATCGAGTTCTACCAGAACCTTTAAATTGTATATCAAATCGTTCATTATTTTTTGTAAGATGCTCACCTATCAAAACAGCTCTTCCATCCCCAAGTATTGTAAAATGACCAAATTGATGACCAGCATAAGCTTGAGCTATAGAGTTAGAACCTTCAGGTAATATGTTTCCTGAAAAAATTTTTGATAAGTCATCTGTGTTAATATTTGAAAAATCTAGATCTAGCTTAATTGCCAAATCTTTGTTTAATATTAATATTTCGGGTGAACTTACCGGAACAGGGTTGATGTCCTCTTTGAATACCTTTGGTAATCTTGAATAACTATTATCAAAATGCCAACCAATAGTCATTTTATTGATTAGTTAACTTCAGCTTGATTTTCTTTTGGTTTAATTTCGGTTTTAAATTGATTTGAGATTTTTTGTACTTCAACTGCAGAAACTTTATATTCTGCACACATTGTTTCCTCATCTTTACCATGACCTGTTACCATGTTAACCATATGTTCTGGAAAATGGAATGTTGTAAATACTATACCTTCTTTTACTTTATCAGTTACCTCTACTTTTAAAGCAACTTCTCCTCGTCCAGAATAAAGTCTTCCTATATCACCTGTATTTAACTCTCTTTTGTTGGCATCATTAGGGTGAACTAGTAACAAATCTTCAGAAACTATATTAATATTTTTTGTACGTCTTGTCATAGTAGCAGCGTTGTAATGCTGTAGAACTCTACTTGTTGTTAGAATTAATGGGTATTCTTTTTTATTAGTTTTAATTTCAGTAGATTCTTTCCAGTCAAAATTTTTAAGCTGTCCTTTTCCTAATTTAAATGTCTTTTCATGCAAGATTTGAGTGTCAGTACCATCTTCTTGAACGGGCCATTGTAATCCCATCTTACCTAGTCTCTTTCTTGTTACCCCTTTAAAGAAAGGAACTACATCAGCAATCTCTGCAAGAACTTGATCAGCATTATATGTTGGTTGATCAAAACCTAATTTTTGCATCATATCTGTTACAATCATTCCATCTGTTTTAGTACCAGGTAAAGGAGGTACAGCTCGATTAACTCTTTGAATTCTTCTTTCCGTATTAGTAAAAGTTCCATCTTTTTCTAAAAAAGTTGTTCCAGGTAACACTACAGTAGCAAGCTTTGCGGTCTCACTCATAAAAATTTCTTGTACCACTAGTAATTCTAAAGAATTCATTGCTTTAACTACATGTGCACTATTAGGATCTGTTTGAACAATATCTTCTCCTATAATCCAGACAGCTTTCACATCTTTATTAATAGCACCATCAAACATTTCTGGAATTTTTAGTCCTTGTTTTGTTGGGTGGACAACTCCATACTTTTCTGAATAAAAATTTTGAACTTTTTCATCAGCCACTTCAAAGTAACCAGCTCCTTGATGAGGTTGGCAACCCATGTCAGCTGCACCCTGGACATTATTTTGTCCTCTTAATGGATTAACACCAACACCTCTTCTACCAATATTACCTGTAATCATTGCTAGATCAGCAATTAACATTACTGTTTTAGAGCCTTGCTCTTGCTCAGTAACCCCTAAACCATGGAATTCCATAGAATTTTTAGCTGTTGCATAAGCTATAGCAGCTTCTTTAACCAATTGTTTATCAACACCAGCAACTTTAGCCAGCTGGTCCATATCCTGTCTTTCAATCTCTTTAATGAAATTTGCAAAACCTTCAGTTCTATCTCTAACAAAATCTTTATCGTAAAGATTTGCTTTCATTATAAAATGTAACATCATATTTAAAACAGCTACATTAGTTCCAGGTCTAAGTTTAATATGGTAATCAGCAAGCTCGGCTAGTTCAGTAGTAATAGGATCTAGAACTATTAGTTTTTTTCCCTTCATTACTTGTTGTTTTATTTTTGCTCCAGTAACTGGGTGAGCATTTGTTGGATTTGCTCCAATAACCATAAATAAATCTGCATAATAGATATCTTCCGTAGAATTAGTAGCAGCACCAGTTCCAAAAGTTTGCTGCATTCCCCAAGCAGTAGGTGAATGACAAATTCTCGCACAACAGTCAATGTTGTTAGTTCCGATTACAGCCCTAATCATTTTTTGGAAGACATAATTTTCTTCATTAGTACATCTTGCTGAAGAAATACCCGCAACGGCATCTGGTCCACTTTCTTTAGTTATTCGATTTAATTCTTTTTTAATAAAGTCATAAGCCTCATCCCATGATGCTTCTTCAAATTTTCCATTTCTTTTAATTAAAGGTGTTTTTAATCTGTCAGGGTGATCATAAAATCCAAATGCATATCTTCCTTTTATACAAGTGTGACCTGCGTTAACTTCAGATTCTTTAGGTGTAGATATTGCAACAACTTTGTTATCTTTAATTGATGCTTCTAAATTACATCCAACCCCACAATAAGAGCAGGTTGTTCTAACTTTATCATCTACAGCTGCAGACTTTGATTGAAAGACATCTGATATTGCATCTGTTGGACAAGTATGTGCACAAGCACCACAAGAAACACAAGATGAATCTCCAAATAAAGCATCATTGTCTGTTGTGATTTTAGATTCAAATCCTCTACCACTCATTGTTAATACAAAAGAACCTTGAATTTCATCACAAGCTCGAACACATCTTCCACAATTAATACAATTATCTAAATTCATTCTCATATAATCGTGAGAAGTGTCTCTTGGAATACCTTTGTGTTGTTTTGGAGTGTTGTATCTGTGATCTGATATACCTAAATCGTTAGCAACATCTTGAAGTTCACAGTTATTATTAACTTCGCAAGTACCACATTCCATTGGGTGGTCAGTTATAACTAATTCAATAATATTTTTTCTTAATTCTGTAAGCTTTTCATTGTTTGTAAAAATATGTTGGTTTTCTGCAACAGGCGTATGGCAGGAAGCTACAATTTTAGTTGGCCCATCTTTAACTAAAGCAACCTCAACAGAACAAACTCTACAAGCTCCATAAGGTGCTAAGTTTGGATCATTACATAAAGCAGGAACTTTTTTTTCACCAAGATAACTTTTTACGAATTTTAAAACAGAAGTATGATTAGGACTAATTTCATATGGCTTACCATCTATATATGCAATTTTTCTTTTTTCTGAACTCATATTACCTTTTAAAATCTATCTTAGTTTTCATTAACCATATCATCCTTCATTTCATCACCAAAATATTTTAATATATTCATGATAGGAGTAGGTATCGCCCCACATAGGGCACATAAACAACCATTTTTCATAGTTAATAGTAAATCATTTAATACTTTTAAAGGAATCTTGGCTGTTTTACTCTTTAGCTGATCAAACATTTCTTTTCCTCTATAAGATCCAAGCCTTCCTGGAAAACACTTTCCACATGATTCTTCAGCTGTAAATTCAAATAAATGATGAATATATTCAACCATTGGAAAATCTTTTGGAATACTAACTATACTTGTGTGACCAAGCATAAAACCAGCTGCTGTAAATTCTTGAAAATCTAGATTCAGTTTTTCAGCCTCTGCAATTGGTATCACACCACCTAATGGTCCCCCAATTTGTAATGCTTTTACAGGCTCTTTAAAACCACCACCAATATCATTTAAAACTTTTTTCATGGGAGTTCCCATTTCAATTTCATAAACACCTGGATTATTAAAAAAGCTATCAAAACAAACTAATTTAGTACCAGCTGATTTTTTATTACCTATAGAGGAAAATTTTTCTGCACCATTTAAAAGTATACCTGCTGCTGCAGCTAGGGTTTCAACATTATTAACAACAGTTGGTTTTTTATATAATCCTTCAGTAACAGGAAAAGGAGGTCTTACCTCAACTTCTGCTCTACGTCCTTCAATTGATGCAATTAATGCAGTTTCTTCTCCACAAATATATGCTCCTTGACCAATACATATATTTAAATCAAAAGAAAAATTTGTTCCAAGAATGTTTTCTCCAAGTAGCCCTTCTTTTTTTAATGAGTTAATTGAAGCATTTAAAGATTCAATTGATTTTGGATATTCTCCCCTAATATATAAAACTCCTTCATCACCACCAATAACATATCCACATATAACCATTCCAAATATTACTTTTAAGGCTTGATCCTCTAGTAAGTATCTATCTGAGTATGCACCAGAATCGCCTTCATCAGCATTACAGATAACATATTTTTTTTCTGATTCCACTTTACGGCAATAATCCCATTTTAATCCAGTTGGAAAACCAGCACCACCCCTTCCAGTTAAATTTGAATCTAAAAGTGTTTTAACTATTTCTTGCTTGTCAGTGTTTATAAATTTTTCTAAATGCTGTTTAAACTTAATATTATCAGAAATCTTATCATCCATTAAAAAACTTGTTGATGCAAAACTTTCTGAATAAAATTTTTCTTGTTCTAAATCTTTACCACTGATTATTTCATCAATTTTGTTGATGTCATTACCTGCATAATTCTGGCCGTTATAATGAAATGCATTATTCTCATAGCAATAACCAAGACAAAACATTTCACCCACTTTATCATCACCAAGTTTTTCTTTTAATTTTTTCTTTAATGGTCCCTGAGTTCCAGCACACATGCAGGCACTTCCATTACAAACAAAAGCTTTTTTCTCTCTATGGGCTGGTCTTAAAAATTCATAAAAACTCTCAGCACCATGAATAGTAGAAACACCCATGTGATATTCTTTAGCAATTTCTTTAATGCCGTCTGAATTATTAGATTTTAAAGATCTTTCATAAACTTTTTCAAAAAGATTATTTTTTAAACCAATTCTTCCAGATAGATTACTAATATTTTTTGACACATTTACCCTATTAAATTTTCAATTTTTTATTATAATTCTTTCACTATTACTATAAATATTAAAACTATCCTCTTTTACAAAACCAACCAACGTCATGTCAAACTTATTAGCTAAATCTATAGCGAGACTGGTTGGCGCACCCACACCTATTAAGACCCCTATATTTGCCATAAGAGCCTTTTGTACTAAGTCAAAATTAAGCCTTCCAGAACAGGTTAAGAATTGAGAACTATTATCAAGCAACTCTTTTTTCAAAACGAATCCAATCAATTTATCTAAAGCATTATGTCGTCCCACATCTTCTTTGACAGCAATAACTCCACCATCAGCACTGAATAAGCCACTAGCGTGAATTCCACCTGTTTTTGAAAATTCAGATTGCTTCTGTCTCAATATATCAGGAGACTTCATTATTATATTATGATTTATTTTTGGGATAGATTTTATTATTCTATCTTTTTTAATAATCTCTAAAGATTCAAGAGATGTTTTTCCACACACACCACATGAAGAATTTGTTAAAAAATTTCTTTTAATTTTATCAATATCAATATTTTCTGAATTATTTATTGTTACAATAATTTTATTTTTTAATTTATATTGACCAACAGGTTCACCACTAGCTTGAATATTTTCTATATGATCAATTTTTTCAATTACTCTTTCATTAAAAAGAAAACCAGTTACTAAATTTTCATCATCACCAGGTGTTCTCATTGTAATAGATATAGTATTTTCAACCCAATTTTCTTTATTTTTATATTTGAGTATTATTTCAAGTGGTTCTTCAATAGATACTTGGTCACCAACTTCTTTTAAATTATTGGATCTAAATTTTATTACTTTATAATTAGAATTCATTTAGCCAGTATATTTGAACTGGCTAGATTTGAAACAACGAAAAGATTAACTTTTCCAGTTACTAGGGTAATTTTTCTTTAAAATAAAACGATTTAGAATAATTGCATAAACAATTATAACTATTGAACCAAAAATAATTGGGTTTAATAAAAAATCATACGAATATGCACCGACTATTATAACTATAGGATTTCCTCCAGCTGGTGGATGAGTTACGCCAAGTATTATCATTACAAAAATACCTAGACCTACTGCGATAGCAATTTGTAAAAATTGATCTATTGGAAGAAATTTTAAAATTAATACACCCACTATAGATGTTACTAAGTGTCCAAAGAAAACATTTTTTGGTTGTGCAAAAGGGCTTTCAGGATATCCAAAAAGTAAAACCATAGAAGAACCAAAAGATCCAGCTAGAAATAATCCATATGGAGTTTCAAATTCTAAAAATGAAAGAGTACCAATCGTAATTATAGAAAAAATTAAAGCATATAGAGCTTTACTAAAATTATTTTTTATTGTGTTTATCATATTTTTTATATTTAGTGTTATTGTTAGTTTAAAGGTTTAGAGCCTTCGATAGAGTTTTAAAAGGAAGCAATAAACATTCTTTTCTAGAAATGTTTTCTGGATTCATTATTTTTTTAAAATCTTTCAGATCCTTTATATTAATTTTTTTTGATTCATCAAAATTTTCTTCAAAGAAAAACTCAGCTTTTGAGACAAAATCAGAAATTTTTTCTATTGGCAATTGTATAACCCACCGTGAAAGCAAACTCACTGAAGCTTGGCAGTAAACGCATGATCTACATTGGTACCCCATATCCTCAATTATATTGCCTTTAACTATCAAACTAATTTCCATTTCATCACCACACAAGGGGTTCTTATTCTTTGATTGGTGAGTATGATTTTTAATCATTTTGTGATTTTCGGTATTAGATGCAATTTCTAAAATTTTTAAATCCATTATAATTCTTTAATTAAAAGTTTAATGTTTTATATTTTGATTTATGAAAGATAACAATATTTTAGCAGTAGTCTTAGCAGGTGGAAAATCAAAGAGGTTTGGTGAGGATAAAAACCAGATTAAACTTGGAGAAAAAACACTGTTAGAACACGTTTTATTTAAAATTAACAATGAATTTGAAGAAATACTTATTGTCTCAAGTCACAATATAGAAGTAAAAAAATCAGAAAATATTACTGTAATTCCAGATTGTCTTGATGACTTTGGTCCGTTAGCTGGTGTGTTAAGTTCAATGAAGTGGGTTAAGAAAAATAAAAAACAGTATAATTGGGTTGCCACATTTCCATCTGATACACCTTTTTTTGAAATATCAATCATTGAAGAATATAAAAAAAGAATTAACATAAATGATAGTTCATTATATTTTATAAAATCAAATAATAAACGACATAATATTTTTGGATTATGGTCAATTAATTTATTAGATGTCCTAGAAAATGACCTTAAAAATAATAATTTTAGAAAAGTTGAAGATTGGGCTGATAAAATAGGAGTAAAAACAATTGATATTGAGGTAAATGAATTTGATCCATTCTTTAATATAAATACTAAAGAAGATTTTGAAAAAGCAAAAGAAATATTAAAAAAAAGATAAAATGATTAATTATAACCAAGCAAAAAAAATCTTAATAAAATCAAAAATTAAAATCAAAAATGAATTGATAGACTCATCAAAATCAATAAATAGAATCAATGTATTGGACATCTATTGTACTGTAAATTACCCAGCAGGCACTAATGCAGCATTTGATGGTTTTGTTATTAATTCAAAAGATACAGATAAACTTAATAAAAATAATTCACAAAACTTTAAAATCTTAAAAACTATATCAGCGGGGGATAATCCAAAATTAAATAAAGTAAAAAAATATGAAACAGTTGAAGTGATGACTGGAGCGCTTATACCTAAAGGTTTTGATACAATCATACCCATAGAAAAAATTATTTTTCGCTCTAATAGTAAATACATAAGTATTAATAATAAGATAAAAAAAAATCAACACATAAGATATGTAGGCTCTGATTATAAAAAGAAAGATCTAATAATTAAAAAAGGAACAATTATTCAACCCTCACATATTCTAGCTTTCAAAACATTAGGTGTAAAAAAAATCAAAGTTAAAAAAAAACCTAATATTTTATTTTTTTCAACAGGAAAT
>CAJQSZ010000051.1 GCA_905618805.1 uncultured Candidatus Pelagibacter sp. | reverse complement strand
ATTTTTTTTTCTATTGATATATAAATATTTAAAGAATTTTAATGATATGGCAAATAATAAATTAGCAATTATTGGTGGTAGTGGCCTTTATGACATGGAAGAGTTTAAAGATAGAGAACTAGTCAAATTAGACACTCCCTGGGGAAAACCTTCAGATGATATTTTAAAAACAAGTTATAAAAGTAAAGAAATTTGCTTCTTACCAAGACATGGCAGGGGACATTTTATATCTCCTTCAAAAATAAATTTTAGAGCGAATATTGATGCACTAAAGCAATTAGGAGTTACAGATATTGTTTCTATTTCAGCTGTAGGTTCTTTAAAAAAAGATTTACCACCTGGAAAGTTTGTTATTGTGGATCAATTTATAGACAGAACTTTTGTTAGGAACAAAACATTCTTTGATGATGAAATTGTTGCACATGTTTCAATGGCACACCCTACATCAAATGGACTAATGAATGCATGTGAGGAAGCAATTAAAAAAGAAAATATAGAGTATCAAAAAAGGGGCACTTATGTAGTTATGGAGGGACCTCAATTTTCAACACTTGCAGAATCCAATCTATACAGATCATGGAATGCTGATGTTATTGGAATGACCAACATGCCTGAAGCTAAATTAGCTAGAGAAGCAGAAATTAGATATGCATCTATTTCAATGGTTACAGATTTTGATTGTTGGCATCCAGATCATGAAAGTGTTGATGTGCAGCAGGTAATTAAAGTTTTACTGGCAAATGCTGAAAAAGCAAAAGCAATGATTAAAAATATTGTTGATAATTTTGAAAGCCACATAGACCCAAAAGATCCAACAATTAATTGTTTAGATTTGGCTATAATAACAGCGCCTGAAAAAAGAAGTCAAAAAACAATTAATAAATTAAAAACAATTGCTGGAAGAGTATTAAGTAAATGAAAATTAATGGAAAAGAATATCGAACAATTTGGTTTGATACACAAAGCAAAGATGTGCAGATAATTGACCAAACTAAGCTTCCACATCAATTTATAATTAAGAATCTGAAGACTGTAAAAGAGGCAATAAGTGCTATCAAAAATATGGAAGTAAGAGGTGCTCCACTTATAGGAGGGACTGCTGCTTATGGAATAGTTTTAGCGGTTAAAGAAAATAATGATCTTAATTTTATTACAAAAATTTCGGAAGATTTAATTCAATCAAGACCTACAGCAATTAACTTAAAATGGGCTGTGGACCGTATGATCAAAAAATTATCAAGTATTAATAAAGATGAATATTTAAGTGTTGCGTTAAAAGAAGCTAAAGACATTTGTGATGAGGATGAAAAGTTTTGTAAAAATATTGGTTTAAATGGATTAAAAATAATTGAAGAAATTTATAATAAAAAAAAAAATACTGTAAATATCTTAACTCATTGTAATGCTGGTTGGTTAGCAACTATTAATTGGGGAACAGCTACATCTCCCATATATCATGCTCATAAAAAAGGAATTCCAGTTCATGTTTGGGTTGATGAAACCAGACCAAGAAATCAAGGTGCAAACTTAACCTCTTTTGAGTTAAATGAGGAGCAAATTCCAAATACTATTATTGCAGATAATACGGGAGGAATACTAATGCAAAGAGGTGATGTTGATATGTGTATTGTCGGAACGGATAGAACCTTATCAACTGGTGATGTTTGTAATAAAATAGGAACTTACTTAAAAGCATTAGCTGCTTATGATAACGGTGTACCTTTTTATGTGGCTTTACCCAGCTCAACTATAGATTGGGATATTAAAAATTTTAACAATATTCCAATAGAAGAAAGAGACCCTCAAGAGTTATCTCATATAGAGGGATTGGATGAAAACAATAACCTTAAAAAAGTATTAATTTATCCAAAAAAAAGCAAATCATTAAATTTGGCATTTGATGTAACGCCTGCAAAATATGTAACAGGACTAATTACGGAAAAAGGAATCTGTGAAGCTTCAAATAAAGCGTTAAAAAAGATGTTTAAGTGATGAAAAATTTAAGAACCGAAGTAGTTAAATACGCTAAAATGCTTAATACTAAAAAACTTTCAGCACTTAGATCTGGTAATATATCCGTAAGATACAAAGAAGGCTTTTTAATAACACCATCTGGGGCTAAATATTCTACATTAAAAAGTAAAAATATAGTTTTTGTCTCTCTCAAGGGTGAATTTGACAAAAAAAAAGGAATACCCTCCTCTGAATGGAGGTTTCACCAGGACATATATTTAAATAAAATAGATGCCAAAGCAATTGTTCATGCACATTCAAATTATGCAACGGCAATTTCCACTCATGGAAAAGGAATACCAGCATTTCATTACATGATAGCAATGGCTGGTGGTAACGATATAAAATGTGCGAAATATGCTACATATGGAACAAGAGATTTGTCTAAAAATATTCTCAAAGTTTTAAAAAATAGAGCAGCATGTTTAATTGCTAATCACGGACAGATTGCATTCTCAGAAAATTTATCAAAAGCATTTGAATTAGCTGAAGAGGTTGAAAATCTTTCGAACCAGTATATAAAAGCTCTAAAAATTGGTAAGCCTAAAATTTTATCATCAAAAGAAATGATTAAAGTTTTAAGTAAAGCAAAAAATTATAAAAGAGGGTAATTTTTTATGACTAAAGTTGGTGAGCATATAACTTTAGATATTATTGGAACTACGCAAGAGTATAATCCATCATTATTTGAAAGTGTAATACATAAAATTGCAAAAGCTGCAGATGTAACGGTCCTTGAAATTTCAAAATATAAGTTTGAACCACAAGGTTTTACCATACTTGCTTTATTAGCCGAAAGTCATATTAGCTTTCATACCTTTCCGGAAAAAGGAATTATTAGTTTTGATTTTTTTACATGTGGAAAAATTAGCCCCTCCATAGCTTTAGATATCATTAAAAAAGAATTTAAACATAAACGAATTATTAAAAAAGAATTTAATAGAGATAGTAAATCTTTGTACCATGATATTTATAGCACACCAGGTTTACAAAAATCCTACGTAGTAAATGAAGTTTTGGAGGATTTTAAATCTAAAGTAGGTCAACATATTGAAATATTAGACTTAGAACAATTTGGTAAATCTCTCTTTATAGATAATGAAATTCAAGTAGCGACAAATGATGAAGTTTTGTATAGCTCAACTTTTGTTAATGCTGCATTAAAGTTAAATAAAGACACGGGTACAGTGGCAATTATTGGTGGCGGAGATGGTGGAGTTGCGAGAGAATGTATTTCAAAAGGATTTGATTTTATTGATTGGTATGAACTCGACCAAGAAGTTGTTGAAATCTGCAAAAAACACTTAGGAAGTATTGGTGGTAAGTCAACTGAAAAAAATTCAATTAAATGTATTTGGGGAGATGCTTTTGAAAGTATTAAAACTGTTGAGGATGATAAGTATGATAAAATTTTTGTCGATCTTAATGATGATCAATTCTGTATAGACCTTGCTGCTAAAAATATGGATTCATTAATTAGAATATTGAAACCTAATGGTGTAATTACAGCTCAAGTGGGCAGCAAAGATAAAAAACCAGAACAAGTTGAAAAATGGTTAGATGTTTTTAATAAAAATTTTGGAAACACAACTTTAGATAGGGTTTATATCCCAAGTTTTGACTGTTCTTGGAACTTCTCGTCCTCCATCAACCATTAAAATTTTCTTTTTAAATTATCAAATTTGTGAAATAAATATCCTCAAAGGGGGATTTCTCCCCTAAAATTATGGAGGAAAAATGAAGATATTTAAAAAAACAATATTAACTGTTTTAGCTTCTTTATTGATTGTTGGAAATGTTTACGCTTCTGATAAGATTAGGATTGGAACAGAGGGTGCTTACCCTCCCTGGAACTCTAAAGATGCCTCAGGAAAACTAATTGGATTTGAAGTTGAGTTAGCATATTCACTTTGCAGATATATTGGAAGACAGTGTGAAGTTGTTGAGCAAGATTGGGATGGGATGATACCCGCTCTTCAAATGAGAAAGTTTGATGCAATAATGGCTGGAATGTCAATAACCGATGAAAGAAAAAAAGTTATAACATTTTCACAGGGTTATGCTGATGAAGTTGCTTCACTTGCAGTTATGAAAGGATCAAGTCTTGAAGGAATGAATACTCCTGCAAGTATTAGTCTTTCACAACCAAATGGTGATGCTAAAAAAGCTTTAAAAACTATTACTAAGGCTTTGACTGGAAAAACTGTTTGTACGCAAACTGGAACTATTCACCAAAATTTTTTAGAATCTGGTGATGTGGGTAAAGTAAATGTTAGAACTTACAAAACTCAAGATGAAGTTAATTTAGACTTAACATCTGGAAGATGTGATGTAGCATTGGCTGCAGCTGTTGCTTTTACTGATTATGCAGAAAAATCTGGAAAATCTGTTGTGATAGTTGGACCGACTTTTTCAGGTGGTGCCTTTGGTAATGGTGTTGGAGTTGGCTTAAGACAGGCTTCTCAATTAGGTGGAACACTAGGTGCAAGAGACGCTGAACTTTTAAAAGCTTTTAACAAAGCTATTGATCAAGCAAAAAAAGATGGAGTTATTAGCAGACTTGCTATTAAGCATTTTGGCTTTGACGCATCTATGTAATTAATATTTTGAAAAGGCGACTATTTATTTAGTCGCCCTTTCGATATGGATCTTTTAACTTTTGGAAAAACTGGCTGGGGAGATGAGTTGCTTTATGCAACTCTAATGACAATTGCTGTCTCAATCACAGCGTTGTGGATTGGTTTTATATTTTCAATAATCTTTACACCATTAAAATTATCAAATAATAAATTTTTAAATTTTATAGCAAATTCTTACACAACAGTAATAAGAGGTGTTCCAGAACTTCTTGTGATTTACCTATTCTTTTTTGGAGGAAGTGGGGCAATAATGTATGTGGCTTCAATTTTTGGTTATTTTGAATATATAGAGATTAATGCATTTATAACAGGCTCTTTTGCTATTGGAATAATATCGGGAGCATATTCAACAGAAGTTTTCAGAGGTGCAATTCAATCAATAGACAAAGGTCAATTTGAAGCTTGTAAAGTTTTAGGACTTAAAAAATATATTTATTTTTTAAAAGTGATTATGCCACAAATGTTAAGACTGGCGATTCCAAACTTAAGTAATGTTTGGCAAATAACATTAAAAGATACATCTTTAATATCTGTTACTGGTTTAGTTGAGATTATGAGGCAATCCTATATTGCGGCTGGATCAACAAGAGACCCTTTATTTTTTTATTCTTTTGCTGCAGTTTTATATTTGATGCTTACTTTTTTAAGTATGAAATTAATTAATAGACTTGAAGTCAAGTACAGCAGGGGTTTTTAATGGATATAGTTTTAATGGCTTCAAGCTTACCTAAATTATTGAGTGCAGCAGTTATAACTTTAAAACTGTTATCACTATCTTTATTTTTTGGAATATTCATTGGTCTTATATTCGCAATTTTAAGATTAAATAAAAATCCTATGATTAATCAATTTGCTTACGGATATTCATATGTTTTTAGAGGCACACCATTATTAGTTCAAATATTTATAATTTATTATGGTTTAGGGCAAATAGAATATTTTAGATCAACTTTTTTTTGGGTGATTTTTAAAGAACCATATTGGTGTGCAATTATTGCATTTGCACTAAATACTGGCGCCTATACATCAGAAATTTTAAGATCCGCTTTTCAAACTATTAAACCTGGAGTTATTGAAGCGGGAAAAAGTTTAGGAATATCAAAAAAGATTATATTTTATAAAATTCAAATACCCGTTGCTATTAGACAATCTTTACCAGCTTATGGTAATGAAATTATATTAATGATGAAGGGCACATCTCTTGCAAGCACAGTAACATTAATGGATATAACTGGTGTTGCCAAACATATTGTTTCAACCACGTATAAGCCACTTGAGGTATTTCTTATGGCGGGTGGTATTTATTTATTTATGACTTTTTTAATTCACAAATCGATAAAGTATTTAGAAAAAAAATATAGTTTTCAGCAATAATTTATTAAAATTTCTTGTTTAAAGATGTGAGAAAAAAATAATCTAACCATTATTCATTAGAAGTCTTTTTTAATATTAGTAGATCAGATATTTTTTTTTATAATTTTTTCTTTTTCTTTATTACTAAAATAACCCCAATTAGTTATTTCATCTATAGAGCGTCCACATCCAAGGCAAAGTTTACCATCCTTACTCATTGTACAAATATTAGTGCAGGGAGATTTTACCATAACAAGTTGAGACTCAGTTTTAATATTTAGTATATTCTTTGATTTCTTTTATTTTAGAGCCTGTGTGTTTATTTATTTCAAGTTTAATTTTAGCACGATCATCATTTAAGAAATGAATGTCCCTAGAAAGTTTTATAAAATTCTCAGTAAAGTTAGAGTTTTTTTCGCATAATCTTTTGTCATCTTCAATAACCCATAATTTAGCATTATTTTCTTTTAGAGATTGAAATAGTTTATTAAGTTTGTCATCTGACTTTACATTTTGTTCTAATTGAACCTTTAATATAGAGTGTTCATCGTTAATAAATTTTAGTTTTTCAGGATCCTTAATTTTTTCTTTTTTAATTTCAAGAATAGAGATTTTATCTAAAAGTTCTCCCACTGATACTTCAACTAGAATTTTATTCATAAAAATTTATAATATGTTAACTTCTTAAAAATATGTCTAATATTTTAATAATCAAACATGGTTCACTTGGAGATATAGCTCAAGCAAGTGGTGCAATTCAAGACATTTCTGAAAATCACAAAGAAGATCAAATACATCTATTAACAACAGAGCCATATTCTGAGTTATTTAAGAAAAATCCATTTATACATAATGTCATTTTAGACAAAAGACTATCCAAGTTTAATCTAATTTATCTATATCTGTTAATGAGAACTTTAAAGAAACTTAATGCACATAAGGTTTACGACCTTCAGAATTCATCTAGAACAAAATTTTATAAAAGCATATTATTTCCTAAAGCAAATTTTAAAATATGGTCAAGCTCAGAAACGACACTACCATTAAAGACATCAAAAGAAGAATTTGATAAAAATTCTGTCCTCAATCGATTCGAACATCAATTAAAAAAGTCTGGCCTCAACACTCAACATACTATGTCACCAAACTTCAATTGGTCTTGTGCAAATATAGACAACATTAAAAATGAAAATGAATTAAAAAAGTATATTGTATTATTTCCTTTCTGCTCAACACATTTAGATATTAAAAAATGGCCTTACTATAATGAATTAATTGAACTTATTAAAAATAAATTTAAGGATAGATATAAAATTATAGTTGCGCCTGGTCCTAATGAAGTTGATGATGCAAAGAATATTCACGCCACCCCAATTTTAGATCAGAATAAAGTACTTAACATTTCACAGCTATCTACATTAATTAAAGAAAGTTCGTTTGTTGTAGCTAATGATACTGGTCCCGCTCATATGTCTGCCCATCTAGGAGCAAAAGGGTTAACTCTATTTGGTAAACACACAACAGCGTTTAAAGTTAGTATTGAGAGAAAAAATTTTAAAGCAATACAAGTTGAAGACCTTAATAAATTAAGTGCTGAAAAAGTTTTTGAGAGAATGTTTAATATTTTAGGTTAGAATTTTTTTATATTCTTCAATTATTTTATTCCACTGAAATTTAGATGAATTTTCTTTAGCAGCTTTGCCTAACTCTAAATATTTATTATTTTCTATCATTGAGTTGATTGAAGAATAAACTTCATTTAATTCAGTACCGTCACAAATCAAACCAGTTTTTTGATGTTCAATTGCATCAGAAGCGCCCCCATCTTTGCCACCAAGGGATGGGACTCCATATTGTGCGGCCTCAACATAAGCAATACCAAAACCCTCAACTGACTTTTTATGAATTATTGAAGGCATTACAAAAACATTAGATTTAGCTACAAGTGAATTTTTTAGATCATTTGAGATATCTTTAAAAAACATTACCTGACTTTGTAAACTTAATTCTGCAACTAGTTTTTTAATATTTTTTTCCTCATCTCCATAACCAATACATATGTAGACAATTTCAGGGTAAATCTGTTTTAAATTTCTTAAGGCCATTATAATTTTTTCATGATTTTTTCTTTTATCAAATCTTGAAACAGTAATTAATCTAGGAGATTTATATTTTAATAAATTCTCAACTTTATTTAAGGTTTTCTGATTCAATTCTTGAACTTGATCTACACCAGGATTGATAACAACAATTTTATCTTGTGGAACACCAAGTGATACAGCAAGATCTTTTGTATATTTTGAGTTGGCAACTATGGTTTCAACATTACTTAAAACATCTAAAACTCTTTTATTCAATGACGTACCTTTTTTATGATTTATTTCTTTACCATGAATTAAGCATATTTTTTTCTTATTAGTTTTAAGTAGTTCTAAACTTTTCCAGTGGTCTGCAACAATTCCTTCAATTTTATTTTCTTTTATAAATTCATTAATTAGTTGAGCTTTTCTATATTTTCTAAAAAACTTTATTCCACCAACTCTTTCAATTGAAAAAGAAACTTGTTCATCAAAAATTTTGTGATCTTCATAAAAGTTAGCAAAAACTTTTATCATGAAGTTTTTTGAGAGTTCATTAGCTAACCCCCACATTAAATTTTGCATTCCACCAAGTTCAGGTGGAAAAGTTTTTGTAACAATTAAATACATTAATTATCTAACCACTTTATTCCACACCCCATACTTGGAGTCTGCTCTTTAGGACCTCTACCAATTTTAGATATTTGTTTCATTGCTTTAAATAAATCACTTTCACCAGTTTTTACAGGTTTTAAATTTTTTAACTCTCTAATTCTTCCTCTATATTGAAGTTCTAAATTTTTATTATAACCAAAAAAATCTGGCGTACATACTGCACCATAAATCTTTGCCACATCTTGTGATTCATCTAGAAGATAGGGAAAGTTAAAATTATGATCTTTATAAAATTTGATCATCTTATCAAAAGAGTCTTCTGGGTAATTAATTGAGTCGTTGGAACATATGGCTACCGCTTTAATTCCTAGTTCCTCTAAATTTTTACAATCTTCAATAATATCTTTAATAACTGCTATAACGTAAGGACAATGGTTACAAATAAACATTATTAACGTTCCATTTTCTCCCTTAATATCATTTAATTTGACAATTTCATTATTAGTTGATTTTAATTCAAAGCTTTTGGCTGCTTGTCCAAAATCACATATTGGAGTTTTTAACGGCATGTTATAATAATATATAAGATATGTTTTATAATTTGAAAGATAAAAAAGTAAAAAATTTAGGTGAAAATTGGTCTGCATCTAACGCATCTATTATTGGAGATGTTACCTTAGAAAAAAATACTAGTATTTGGTTTAATGTAACATTAAGAGGCGATGTTGAAAATATTTATGTTGGTGAAGGGTCAAATATCCAAGATGGAAGTGTTTTACATACAGACCCAGGTTATCCATTAAAAATTGGAAAAGATGTAACAATAGGACATTTAGTAATGCTTCATGGATGCACTATTGGAGATAACTCCTTAATTGGAATTGGTGCTATTATTTTAAATGGTGTTAAGATTGGTAAAAATTGTATTATAGGTGCTAATGCACTAGTGACAGAGAATAAAGTAATACCTGATAATTCTTTAGTTATTGGATCTCCTGGTAAAATTGCACGTCAAGTAACTACTGAGGAAAAAAAATCAATTACTGAAAATGCTATTCATTATCAAGAAAACTGGAAAAAATATTCAAAATCAATATTTTAGTTATTTATATCGCAGCTTATAAATTAATATAATAAAACTTAATATTAGAGTTACTGCGTTTGCTAGAATAACTGGAATGTTAAAAATTATAATTCCGTATATTAACCAAGATAGAACACCAATTGTAAATATCAAAAACATATATAAAGATATATCTTTAGTACTTTTAGATTTGTAAACTTTAATTACCTGAGGAACGAAAGCAATCGTTGTACAAAATGCAGCAAAAAAACCGATGTAGTTTATTATGAAATCTATTATCATTTTTATGGAATTAACCAATATCCCTTTGTGTAATCAGAAAATTCAAATCTAGCTCTACGGTGACCTTTTGCAGCTAAATAAAGCCATTCTAAACTTTTAATTTCACACTGAATTACTGTAAAGTTTTTATATCCCACTTCACTTTGTTGCATTGTAAATTCAAAATTATCTAATTCAGGTTTTAGACCAGAAGTCGGAGTTGAAGACTCTGTTCCAGGTCCACTATCTACCAAGTAACACTTTCTACTCATATGTCCTGTTTTTAACCAGGATTGTTTCGTAACTTCATTTTCATGATTTATAGTACACTCAACTTTTACTCTAACTTGAATCTTTTCTTCTTTATCATAAAATAACATTGAGGCATTATTGTTATCTTTTAGTTTTTTAATTTTATCAGACCTGATGTCACTATGAAATTGAAGAAGTTTTTTTGATTGATCAGATTTTCTAAGAACCACTATTCTCCCATCAAAGTCATTTTGGCTACCAGAAATAAATACAGGAATTCTAAAAGGAGAGGTTCTATTGGTTACTGCATCATCAAGTAGTGACCATATTTTTTTTTCTATTTCATAAAAATTTTCATAGTATGCTGGTTGCATACTCGATTACTTACTTAATCTTTTGATAAGACTAGAGGTATCCCATCTATTGCCACCCATTTTCTGAACATCTTCATAATATTGATCAACTATTTCGGTAACAGGTAATAAAGATCCATTTTTTTTAGCCTCATCAAGAGCAATTTTTAAATCTTTTCTCATCCAATCAACAGCAAAACCAAAATCAAATTTATTATCAATCATTGTTTTGTATCTATTTTCCATTTGCCAAGATTGTGCGGCACCTTTTGAAATCACCTCAATAACATTTTCCATGTTTAAGCCAGCTTTCTTACCGAAGTTGATAGCTTCAGATAAACCTTGAACTAATCCAGCAATACAGATTTGATTAACCATTTTAGCAAGCTGTCCACTTCCAGCAGCACCAAGTAACTTCATCTTTTTACTGTAGCAATTAATAATATCTTTTGCTTTATTAAAATTTACCAGATCTCCACCAATCATAACTGTAAGCGCACCATTTTCAGCTCCAGCTTGACCACCCGATACTGGGGCATCTAAAAAACCAAATTCATTTTTTATTGAAAAATCATAGATATCTCTTGCAATTGTTGCTGATGCAGTAGTGTTATCTATATAAACGGCACCTTTCTTAATAGTTTTAAAAATTCCGTTAAGACTATTGCTACAGCTGTCACCAAAAGTTACTTCTTTCAAATCTTTATCATTTCCAACACATGTAAAAATAAAGTCAGCACCATCTGCGGCTTCCGAGGGAGTAGTTGCTTTTGAACCTTTGTATTCAGAAAGCCATTTGTCAGCTTTTGCACCTGTTCGATTATAAACGGTTACATTGTGACCAGCTTTTGATATATAACCAGCCATTGGATAGCCCATGACACCTAAACCTATAAATGCAACATTGCTCATAATTATAATTTCCTATGTTTAAAAGTTTGAATTTTAAAGTAATTCTATTTGGATTTATATTTACATTTTTTTCAAGTTTTGGACAGAGTTTTTTTTTAGGTCTTTTTAATTCTAGTATAAGAGAGTCTCTTTCCATCACTCATGGTCAATTTGGTACAATTTATGCATCAGCAACATTATTAAGTAGTTTTATATTGGTTTGGATTGGAAAGAAAATAGATGATGTAAATATATTAAAATTTGCATTATATGTAGCTGCGTTACTGGCAATCTCTTGCTTTTTATTTTCTAAAATTTCATCAATAATTTTTCTATTTTTTTCTATTTTTCTAATGCGGCTTTCAGGTCAAGGGCTAATGTCTCACACAGCAAGCACAACCATATCAAGATTTTTTGAAAGAAGTAGAGGCAGAGCTTTAAGCGCAACATGGCTTGGTCTTTCTTTAGCTGAGTTCATTCTACCATTATTAATTATTTTTTTATTAACAATTATTGATTGGAGGAATATTTGGTTAACAATTTCAATTTTAATTGTTGTAGTGTTACCAGCAGCCTCTTTTTTATTGATAAAAAATATAAAACTAGATTCAAGAGAAGCTTCAAGCACCAAAGGTGCAAAAACAAAAGATATAAAACAATGGAAAAGAATTGAGGTATTAAAAGATTATAGGTTTTATATTATTTGTTTAAGTATGTTAGCCATGCCATCGATTGCAACGGGGACATTTGTTTATCAATCATTTATAGTTTCTTCAAAAGGCTGGGGCCCTTATGTAATTGCTCAATCATTTATGGTGTATTCAATTTTATCTGTAATTACTTTATTTTTATCTGGCTTTTTAATAGATAAATTTAGTAGTAGGAAATTATTAATCTATATGAACATACCCTTGTTTATTTCTACAATTGTTCTTTACTATTTCAATTCACCAATTTCATCTTTTGTATTCCTTGGGTTAATTGGTATTTCAAATGGATTAGCTAATGTTTTAGGTTCGGCTACTTGGGCTGAGATTTATGGTGTTAAATATATTGGTTCAATTAAAGCATTTACAACTGCTCTGATGGTATTTTCAACCGCTTTTGGCACAGCTTTATTTGGAATTCTAATAGATAATAGCTTTTCGATAGAGCAAATTGCTTTAGTTTCAGGCTCTTATATATTAGTCGCAATATCGCTGTTATTTTCAATAAAGAATAAATTAAATCCTCATTATTTATAAAATTAACCTTGATTTTATTTTAAGCATTGTATAGATAATGCGCATGGCTAGAGTAACTGTAGAAGACTGCATAGATAAAGTAGATAGTCCTTACGAATTAGTATTGGTCGCAAAAGAAAGAGCAGTTCAATTAAATTCAGGATTAGAACCTACGCTTGATAGGGATAATGACAAAAACACCGTTATTGCATTAAGAGAAATTGCCGAAGAAACTATTAAGGTTCCAGACTTAACAGAAAGTGCAATTCATAAACTTAGAAAACATGTTGAGCAAGTTGATGATGGTACAGATGACGATGAAATTATTGGTGATGATTTTGATAGCATGTACAAAGGAGAAATTTCTAAAAGTGGAACTCCTATTTTGCCATCTAAAAGAGCTAGAAAAATTCCAGAAAAAATTCAGGTAGCACCAGAAGATTTAGAAGAATTAACTGCAAAAGCAGAGCCTGAAGTAGAAGTTAACCCAGAGTTAGAAGTTGCCACTGAAACAACCGATGTTTCTTTAGATCAAATAGCTGAAGCTGAAACAACCGATGTTTCTTTAGATCAAATAGCTGAAGCTGAAACAACCGATGCTTCTTTAGATCAAATAGCTGAAGCTGAAACAACCGATGTTTCTTTAGATCAAATAGCCGAAGCTGAAACAATTGATGTTAACCCTGAAGATTCAGACACTACAAATAACTAAAAAAATAATATAAAAGTTAATCATGAATAGGAAAGTATCTGTTGCTCCTATGATGGATTGTACTGATCGTCATGAGCGATTTTTTTTAAGATTAATTAGTAAAAATACACTTCTCTATAGTGAAATGGTTGTCTCTGAAGCAATTCATAGAGGTGATAAAAAAAAGCTATTAGAATTTAATATTAATGAAAAACCTATTGCACTTCAAATTGGTGGTTCTTCCCCAGCTCTATTAGCAGAGGCAACAAAAGCAGGTGAAGATTTTGGTTATGATGAAATTAATTTAAATTTAGGTTGTCCTTCTAAAAAAGTTGAAAAAAATAAATTTGGTGCTTGTTTAATGAAAGAGCCAAACCTAGTCGCAGATTGTTTAAGTAAAATGCAGTCAGTCACAAAATTGCCAGTCACGATTAAAACCAGGATTGGTTATGATGATACTGAAGACTACGAAAATTTACATCATTTTATTTCAACATTAAAAAATACTGGTGTTAAAACTTTTATTATTCATGCGAGGAAAGCTATTCTTGGAAAATTTACTCCTAAACAAAATTTAAATATTCCGCCTTTAAAATATGATTTTGTTTATCGTTTAAAAAAAGATTTTCCTAATGAAGAGATAATTATTAATGGTGGAATTACCACCACAGATGAAATGAAAGACCATTTAAAAAAAGTAGATGGTGTAATGATTGGAAGGGCAGCTTATCACACACCATACTTGTTGGCTGATATAGAAAGAGAAATATTTAATAATGAAGATGTGCCAAGTAGACAGGAAGTTATTGAACGGTTACTGCCCTACGTGAGAGAAGAAATAAAAAAAGGAACCCGATTAAATCAGATTATGAGACACACACTGGGATTGTTCCATGGTCAAACAGGTTCAAGTTTTTGGAAAAGATATTTAAGTGAGAATATGTGTGTTCGAGATGCTGATGTTAAAAAAATTGATCATATTATGGATAAGATTAAATTTAACAATTTTGATACATCAGTAGGCCAATCTGCTTAGCTCCTTATTGTCTAACGAATATATTTATTTTGGCATATTAATGGCTTTAACAGCAATTCCTGTTGGTTTTGTTGCGGGGTTATTTGGAATAGGAGGAGGTTTAATCACAGTACCTTTTTTGTTTTATATATTTAACTCTCTTGGTATTGATCAAGATTACGTAATGCATTTGGCTGTTGGAACTTCATTTGCAATCATCATCCCAACCTCAACAGTGTCTGTCCTAACACATCACAAGTTTAAAGCAGTAGACTTTGATATTGTTAAAAGTTATGGAATATTTGTAGTACTGGGAGTTATTTTGGGAACACTTTTTGCAGCAACTGTTAAAACAAAGACATTAGTTCTTTTTTTTGCAATCGTTATATTTCTACTAAGTGTTTATTTATTATCACTTAAAGAGAAAGAGAAAAATATTACTCTTAAGATTAAATTACACTCAAAGGTTATGTTAGGATTTTTAGTTGGTTTTATATCAGCACCAATGGGCATTGGTGGGGCTGTAATGAATGTGCCAATATTAAAATTCTTTGGATATTCAATTAATAGAGCAATTGGGAGTGCAGCAGCTATAGGCTTTTTGATAGCACTATTTGGTGCTCTTGGATTTTTAATTACAGGAAGTTATTTAAAGACAAACATTCCTTTAAGTATTGGATTTTTAAACATACCAGCTTTTTTAATTTTTATACCAATCACGACATTCATGGCAAGAATTGGGGCAAGAACAGTTCATACAATCAATAAAAGCAAAATAAGCAAGTACTTTGGAATCTTTTTACTTATTATAGCTTTTAAATTTTTTTATGAATATTTTAAACTTTAATAAAGAATTAAAATTTTATGTTTAACTTAAAACAAATAATTTCATTAATTGCTGATGCTGGCCAAAAGCTATTTAATAAAGATGATATTAAAGAAAATAATGTAGAATCAATTTTATCTTTATGAACTTAACAGTATCGAAAAAAATCATGAAGATTACATGAATTATAAAAAAGTAATTTTTTCAGATAAACTAAAGAAATACCTATAATTAATGAATAAAATTAATAAAAGTTTTTTAAAAGACTCTTATTTTATAGCAAATTTAAAGTTATGTAGTGTTCGCTTAATTAATAACAGTAAATTCCCCTGGATCATTTTAATCCCCAATAGAAAAAATGTTACAGATATAACTGATCTAAATTTAAAAGATCAAAATTTGTTAATGAAAGAAATTGTTTATTGCAGCACGTTGATGAAAAAAATATTTAAAACAAAAAAGCTTAATGTTGAAAAAATTGGTAACATTGTTCCACAATTACATATTCATATCATTGCACGATTTATAAAAGACAGTACATGGCCTTTATCTGTTTGGGTGGTTAAACGAAAACCATATTCCAAAGCTTTATTAGATAAAATAACTAATAATATTAAAGAGTTTTTTTAAGAGGGTGAGAAGACAGAGGTAGCTTTAGTCTCCCTCCACTACCTCTTAAATATTATATATCTGATTCTCTCTAATTCAGTTAACACGTAATAATTGAAACTAGACTTTATTAACTAGTTGCTTTACTAAACTAACCAACTAAACGATTCATAATTAAATAAAATTTAAGGAACTTTTGATCAAAACAACTCTTTCATTATTTGCAAAATCTATTGGTTTTAATTCACAAAATTACATTCCAAAAGAAGGATTATCATTTTCTTTATTTAGAATTGAAGTTTTATCAGGTTTAACAGTTGCTTTAGCCTTAGTTCCCGAAGCTATAGCCTTTGCTTTTGTTGCGGGAGTTGCACCTTTATCTGGTCTTTATGCGGCATTTATTGTTGGTTTAATTACAGCTGTATTCGGTGGACGACCGGGGATGATTTCTGGTGCAACAGGTGCATTAGCAGTTGTAATGGTTGCACTAGTTATGGATCATGGAGCTCAATATTTATTTGCAACTGTAGTTTTAATGGGGGTTTTGCAATTATTTGCAGGGGTTTTTAAACTTGGAAAGTTTATAAGAATGGTACCTCAGCCAGTAATGTTGGGCTTTGTTAATGGTCTTGCAATAGTAATTGGTATTTCACAATTAAGTCAGTTTAAAACTATTAATGAAATGGGTCAATCAGTATGGATTTCAGGAAATACTTTATATTACTCAACAGGTTTTGTTATATTAACGATGCTAATCATTTGGTTGCTACCCAAAATCACTAAAGCAGTTCCTGCAACATTAGCTGCTATCTTAACTACATCAATATTGGTCTTAGCATTAAAAATTGATATCCCAAGCGTTGGAGATCTTGCAAGTGTTAAAGGAGGTCTACCAAACTTTTTAATTCCAAATGTTCCTTTAAACTTTGAAACATTAAAAATTATTTTTCCCTATGCATTTATCTTGTCAGCTATTGGCTTAATTGAGAGTTTATTAACCTTAAACTTAGTAGGTGAAATTACAAATAAAAGAGGAGGTGCTAGCCAAGAATGTTTAGCTCAAGGTTTAGCAAATACTGTAACTGGTTTTTTTGGTGGAATGGGAGGGTGTGCAATGATTGGGCAATCTATGATTAATGTTAAATCAGGGGGTAGAACTAGAATAGCAGGTATAGCTGCTGCATTATTCTTATTAATTTTTATTTTATATACTTCATCTTATATCGAGATGATACCGATAGCAGCTCTTGTTGGTGTTATGTTTATGGTAGTCATTGGAACGTTTGCTTGGAATTCATTAAAAATATTATTTTTTGTACCAAAAAGTGATGCGTTAGTTATTATCCTTGTAACCGTTGTAACTGTTTTAGAAGATTTAGCGGTAGCTGTAATTGTTGGAGTAATAGTATCTGCTTTAGTATTTGCTTGGAAATCAGCATCACGAATTAGAGCTGTTGAAAGACCTTCGATTAGAGAAAAAGGGGCTAAAGTTTATGAAATAGAAGGACCACTTTTTTTTAGCTCAACAGATAGTTTTTTAGAAATATTTAAACCAGAAGAAGATCCTGAGGTAGTTATTATTGATTTTGCAGCATCAAAAGTGATTGATCAATCTGCATTAAAAGCAATTGAAGATATTGCTGATAAATACAATAGTTTTGGAAAAAAGGTTAAGCTTAGACATCTAACTCGTGATTGCCATAGACTATTGAGTAGAGCTGGTCAGCTTGTTGTAGATAGTGATGATGATCCTGATTATGGAATGGCTGTTGACTATGATGTTAAATTAGGAATTTTTGGCAGATAAGATGAGTAAAGAGATAAAAGCAGATGACGTTATTTTTAAATTCTTTCAGCAAATATGTGATGAGAAAGATGATCAAAAATGTGTAGAACTTGGAAATGGCTGGATCAATGCAATGGAAACTAACCTTACTAGCATCGAAAAAAAACTAGAAGAGAAAGATAAAACCAAATATCAAGAAAATATTGAAAGTAATAAACAACATCTTAATAGCCTTAAGGGTAAAGGGGCTAAAGCGTGGCGTGAATATGCAACGCAATGCATGGTTGAGATTTTAGACCATAAAAGTAAATCATGAATTTTTTTAAAAGATTATTTTCAAAAAGTAATTTAGAGTTACAAATAAATGATGGTGGGAGAGCTGCCGCAGGATACAAAGGTCAAGCTGGAGATTGTGTGGTTAGATCCATTGCTATTGTATCAGGCCTTCCATACCAAGAGATTTATAATAATCTTTATAAAGCAAACGAAGAATTTAGAACTACATCAAGAACCAAACTTGCAAAAAGTTTAAAACAAAAAAATGACAGCCCAAGATCAGGCACTCACCGAGTTGTTGTTAAAAAGTATCTTGAAAAACTAGGATGGAACTGGACACCAACAATGTTTATTGGTCAAGGTTGCAAGGTTCATTTAAAAAAAAGTGAACTTCCAATGGGTACTTTAATTGTATCTTGCTCAAAACATATAACAGTTGTCATAGATGGTGTTCTCCATGACACTTATGATTGCTCAAGACGTGGAACACGTTGTGTTTATGGATACTGGACAAGTCCAAATTAGTATTATTTAATAATTAGACAACGAAATTAAGATGCTAAAAGACAGTAATTTCATTGGGATGCCAATCATGGTCTGATCAGATTGTTTGTGCTAAGATCTTGGATCATGAAAAAACTTTTAGGGATCCTGGTTCTGGGTTTATTATGAAACAAAAAGGCTTCACATTAATAGAACTCCTAGTCGTTGTCGCCCTTAACCAAGCACCCCGAAACCAGAGGTGGGATATTTTACTTTTTAAAATTTTTATTAATTGGTACTAAAGTTTCTAAACTGGCGTCCTTTAAGTCCAAAAAAGATTTATAAATACTCGGAAATCCTTTTTTTCTTATATCAACGTGCCAACGACTATTTTTTTTATGAATATACGCCATAACAACTTTCTTCTTTCTAATTACGGACGTACTACGGACGGCCGTAATTTTATTTCTAAAAGTGTTAATGTGATTGAAGTTTTCCAGATTCTTTAGGGGCGTTCTGTTACCCGGTGCCCCAGACCTAACAATCTTTTTTTTCTTTCAATTTATTTAAGTGTAAAGCTCTATCTTGTGCAGCCTTGGCTGCTTCCTCAACATTTTTCATCGTTATGCCTGCACCAGGAAGAAAAAATAATAGTGCTCCTATATTATGAGGTTTACCCATTTTTTTTGCTTCTTGTGCTTCATCTGCATATTTATTTGCTTCAGCAATTTCTGCACTTAATTCTTCACAATTTAGCTTGTTATCATTTGGTCCAATAACATTAATCACTGTTGGTGTTGCACAGGAATAGCAAAATAGAAATAAGATTAAAATTGAAAATAATTTTTTCATCTCTATTAATTATATTTTAATTTTAAGATGTTCAAGGGGTGTTCTGTAGAACGACTGGTTAATCATTAGATTGATGAAGATTTTAAGAAAAATGCCAATTACAGGCTGACTAAAAGTAATCTAAACACTAATCAGCATTATAAAAAAAAAGAAGTAGGAGAGTGTGAGGGGGCGTTCTGTTACTCGGTGCCCCAGACCGTTTTTATATTAACTTTTAAAAAGCTCCATAGCTTTACCTAATAGCTCTTCAGACTTAGCATGATCTCCAGCATCGTGAGCTGCCATACCTTGGTCTCTAAGTGTCTGTGCTTCTGTAATTTTATCATCTAAGCTTTTTGCAATCATTGGGCATGAGCCAGCGTAAACCGAACTTGTAAAAAGCACCAAGAATAATGTTGTTATTATTTTTTTCATATTTTTCCTTTGTTATTAATTTAAGTTAATAGAACAATAAGAATTTTAGATATTTATGACATAACCATTATTGTCACTTTGCATGTGCAAAATGCCTCAATCAAAATTGACTTTTAATTACAGGTTATTGGATTATTTTTTGCAAACTATACCTTAACTATTAGAAGTTTTTTAGAGGTGTCTGTTATTTAATTCTAAAAAGCATAAATTACTAGAAATATAGACGATACACAAAATTTACCGAAACTACTGTTAAAACTATAACCAGTAGGTATAGAGAAATATAATCATGAGGCCTCATCATATTTTTTGATCATATTCACCAATTTTTCTGGTTTTTTGAAGCAAATCATCAATAAAATCAAATATCCTTTTTTTTCGTTCTTCTGATGTAGGGCTTTCAGTTACAACAACTAAAGAAGGCTTATTTGACGAAGCTCTAATTAAACCCCAAGAACCATCTTTAAAAGAAAATCTAATCCCATTAACTGTTAAAACTTCTGTTATTTCTTGACCATCAATTTTAATCTTATTATTTTTAATTTTGGTTATCTGTTTTACCAAGTCTTCAACCACTTCATATTTTTCCTCATCTTTACAAAAAGGTGCCATCGTAGGTGTTTGAAAAGTGTTAGGTAATTCATTTATAAGCTCATTCATTGTTTTATTTTGATTATCTAATAAGTGACAAACCTGAATTGCTGAATTAATTCCATCATCGTAACCAAAGCCTAATGGTTGGTTGAAGAAGAAGTGGCCACTTTTTTCAAAACCAGCTATAGCTTTTTCAGTATTAACTTTTCTCTTTATATGAGAGTGTCCAGTTTTCCAATAAATTGTTTCACAGTTATTTCTTAATAAGACTTTATCTTTCGAATACAATCCTGTTGACTTAACATCAACCACAAACTTAGAATTTTTATAAGAGTTAGATAAATTTCTTGCAATTAATAATCCAATTTTATCAGAAAAAATTTCATTACTTTTATTATCTATAACACCAACCCTATCACCATCACCATCAAAACCAAATCCAATATCTGCATTGTTTTCTTTTACAGCTTTACTTATTGCATGAAGCATTTCTAAATCTTCTGGATTTGGATTGTATTTTGGAAATGTCCAATCCAAGTTACAATCTAATTCGATAACTTCACAACCAATACCTCTTAAAATTTCTGGTGCAAATATTCCAGCTGTTCCGTTTCCGCAAGCTACAACTGCCCTAATTTTTTTTTTAATTTTATTTTTATTTATTAAGTCATCTTTGTAAATTTTTTGAAAACCATCAATTGATTTTTCACTTCCTTGCCCCTCAATAAATTTTTGATTTAAGGTAATATCTTTTAACTCTTTCATTTCTTCTGGAGCATGGGTTAATCCTTTTTTAATACCCATTTTAACTCCTGTCCAACCGTTTTCATTATGACTTGCTGTAATCATTGCTACTGCATCTGCATCTAAATTGAATTGTGCAAAATAAACAGTAGGAGATAATGACAAACCAATATCCTCAATGTTACATCCAGTCGAAAACAGTCCTTTTTTTAAAGCAGTTTTAATTTCTTCACTGTAGGATCTATAATCATGACCAACAATTACACGTGGGTTATTTTTTTTTGTATTTTTTATAATTTGAGAGCCCAAACCCTTACCTAGATTCGTTATCCCAAGTAGATTTATATCCTTCTCGTATAACCATCTTGCGTCATACTCTCTGAAACCATATGGGTCTATTTTTAAAATCTCTTTCATTACATATCTTTTTTACATTTGTTTTAATTATTTTATTGATATTTTTTCTTAATGTTCTATAAATGTTCTGTTGATTAATGATTTATATGGTATATCAACACTATATACATACAACATATGGTTGTTTTATATAAATTAACTTTAAAAGTATAAAAATATGAACAAAATTCTATCGCAGGCTCTCAAGAAAGCTGTCTCCGAATATAACCCAGATAACAATGAAATAGTAAAAGAAAAAAGACCAGATTTATTTTCACTTAGCAATGATACTGAACTTTTTCAAAACGAAAAAGGTATAATTATTAAGATTGACAGATCAAGAGACTCAAAATTAACTGACTTTGGAAAAGCAACTTTAAACGACAGATATCTAGGTAATAACGAATCTTACCAAGATTTATTTGCACGTGTCGCAAGCTCATATGCTGATGATAATCTGCATGCTCAAAGAATTTATAATTATATTAGTAATTTATGGTTTATGCCAGCAACTCCTGTTTTATCAAATGGTGGAACAAAAAGAGGTCTACCGATTTCGTGTTTCTTAAATGAAGCATCAGATAGCTTAAGTGGAATACTTGATCTATGGAGTGAAAATGTTTGGTTAGCTGCTAAAGGTGGTGGGATTGGAAGTTATTGGGGTAACCTTAGATCTATTGGAGAAAAAATTGGTAAAGTTGGAAAGACATCTGGAATAATTCCATTCATTAAAGTTATGGATTCTTTAACTATGGCAATTAGCCAAGGTTCATTAAGAAGAGGTTCGGCTGCATGTTATCTTCCAATCGATCATCCTGAAATTGAAGAGTTTATTGAAATGAGAAGACCAACGGGTGGAGACCCAAATAGAAAAGCATTAAATCTTCATCATGGAGTTTTGGTAACAGATGCTTTTATGAGAGCTGTTGAAACAGATGAACAGTGGGCATTAAAAAGTCCTGCTGATGGAACTGTACAGCAAACTATTTCTGCAAGAAATTTATGGATTAGATTATTAACTGCAAGAATTGAAACAGGGGAACCTTACATTATTTATATCGATACTGTTAATAGACAAATTCCACAACATCATAAACTTGCAAACTTAACTGTTAAAACTTCTAATCTTTGTAGCGAGATAACTTTACCTACAGGAATTGATAAAAATGGAAGAGATAGAACGGCAGTTTGCTGTTTATCATCATTAAACTTGGAAAAGTATGATGAGTGGAAAGATGACAAGGTTATGATTAATGATGTTATGAGATTTTTAGATAACGTGTTAACTGATTTTATTGAGAGAGCGCCCGATCAATTTGATGATGCTAAATATTCTGCTGAAAAAGAAAGAAGTGTTGGCTTAGGTGTTATGGGTTTCCATTCTTATTTGCAGCAACATAGTATTCCACTTGAGTCAGTAATGAGTAAAGTTTGGAATAAAAAAATATTCAAACATATTCAAGAACACGTTGATCAAGCTTCCAAAGATTTAGCAGATGAAAGAGGACCCTGTCCTGATGCTGCAGATTATGGTTACAATGAAAGATTTTCTAACAAAACTGCCATTGCTCCAACAGCTTCAATTTCTATTATTTGTGGTGGAGCCTCACCGGGAGTGGAGCCAGTTGCCGCCAATAGCTACACTCACAAAACTTTGTCAGGATCTTTTAACGTTAGAAATAGATATTTAGTTGAGTTATTAGAAAAACATGGGAAAAATACAGAAGAAATGTGGTCAGGTATTACAACAAACGAAGGTTCTGTTTCACATTTAGATTTCTTAACTGACTTAGAAAAAGATGTCTTTAAAACAGCATTTGAATTAGATCAAAAATGGATCATTGAATTAAGTGCAGATAGAACACCTTACATATCTCAAGCTCAATCAATAAATTTATTTGTAGCGGCTGATATACATAAAAGAGAACTTCACAAAATTCATTTTGATGCTTGGAAAAAAGGTTTAAAGAGCCTTTATTATTGTAGGTCAAAATCAATTCAACGTGCTGAGAATGTTAATGATACTAAAGCAATAGATGTTACCGCTAATGTCTATAAATCAAAACCAAAAACAACCGAACAACCAGAATATGAGGAGTGCCTGTCATGTCAGTAGAAAAAATGGAACCTAAAATTATTCAACCACCAAAAAAAGAAATAGTTCCACAGCAAAAAATGGGACTATTAGTTGAGAATCCTGTTTATAAACCATTTAGATATCCATGGTGTTATGATGCATGGTTAACTCAACAAAGAATTCACTGGCTACCAGAAGAAGTACCACTTGGTGATGATGTTAGAGATTGGCAGAAAAATTTGACACAATCTGAAAAAAATTTATTAACTCAAATTTTTAGATTTTTTACACAAGCTGATGTTGAGGTGCAAAATTGCTATTTACGACATTATACGACAGTATTTAAACCAACTGAAGTATTAATGATGATGACAGCTTTTGCTTCAATGGAAACGGTTCATATAGCAGCTTACTCACATCTACTTGATACTATTGGAATGCCCGAGTCAGAATATTCATCTTTCATGAAATACAAAGAGATGAAAGATAAGTACGACTACATGCAAAATTTTGATATGAGTTCAAAAAAAGATATAGCATTAACTGTAGCTGTGTTTAGTGCATTTACAGAAGGACTACAATTATTTGCAAGTTTTGCAATCTTACTTAACTTTCCAAGACATAATAAAATGAAGGGTATGGGTCAGATTGTTACTTGGTCAGTACGAGATGAAACTCTTCATTGTAATTCCATGATCAGATTATTTAAAGAGTTCATTCATGAGAATCCAGAAATTTGGAATCCTGAGTTAAAGAAAGAACTTTATAAAGCGTGTAGAACAATCATAGAGCATGAAGATGCTTTTATTGATTTAGCTTTTGAAATGGGTCCAATGGAAGGTCTTACAGCCCAAGATGTAAAACTTTATATAAGATTTATTGCTAATAGAAGACTATCTCAACTAGGATTAGAACCGATCTATAAAGTGGATAAAAACCCACTAACATGGTTAGATTCTATGTTGAATGCCGTCGAGCATATGAACTTTTTTGAAGGACGTTCAACTGAGTATTCTAAAGCATCTACTCAGGGCACTTGGACTGAAGCATTTAGTTAATCTTGAAATACAAAAAATATTTTAGAAAAACTAGCCTCAAACAGGATAATATTGGGGAGCAATTTCTAAAAGAGATTGCTTCTAAAAAACCTCATAATTTTCTTGAGATAGGTGTTTTTCATGGTGTAACAGCCAGGAATGTCTGTGAATTATTACATAGTATTCATCAAGATGATTTTAAATATATAGGTTTAGATTTGTTTGGTGAAAGTACTGAAAATTCAGGTGAAATTATACCAAATACAATGTTTAATAATCCAATAAAAAAAATTTATTTTAAATATATATTAAGACAAGACCCATACTCTCTTATTGCTGTAACAAGCCTTTTAAAGAAATTTAAAGATAATATTCATTTAATTCAAGGAAACTCTAACAGCCTTTTACAAAAGATAGATATGTCAAAAATTGATTATGTTTTTTTAGATGGTGGTCATGCATACGAAACTGTAAAAAGTGATCTTAATTATTCCAGCCCTGTTTTAGATAACAATGGAACTATTCTTTGTGATGATTATAACTTGTCTTATGCTCCTGGTGTAAAAAAAGCAATAGATGAATTTATAGAGATCAATAAAGTTAAATCGGAAATTCTTTTTGATAGATTTGTAAAAATTGAAAAAAATTAATTTTTATCTTTGATTAAGTTCTAACACTTTTCGGTGTTTACAGCCGTTATAAGCTGCAAGAGGTCTAATTAGTTTATTAGCTGCATGTTGTTCCATAATATGTGCAGACCAACCGGTAATCCTAGAAATTACAAATATTGGTGTAAAGAAATCAGTATCAAAACCCATTAAATGATAAGTAGGTCCAGTAGGGTAGTCAACATTTGGATAAATATCTTTTCTTTCAATCATAACCTTTTCAACGATGTCATATATTTTTTCAAAAGTTTTATCTTTTTTAATCTTAGCAACTTTACCAAAATACTCTCTCATTGTTGGAACTCTTGAATCTCCACTTTTATAAACTCTATGACCAAATCCCATGACAACACCCTTGTTATCTAGTGCGTTATTAATCCATTTTAATGCATTTTCAGGTTTTTTAATTTTTTTCATCATATGCATAACCTCTTCATTCGCGCCACCATGCAAAGGACCTTTTAAACTAGCTATAGCTCCAGAGATTGCTCCATGAATATCTGATAGACTACTCGTAATAGTTCTTGCGGTAAATGTTGAAACATTAAAGCTATGTTCTGCATACAATATTAAAGACACATCGAATGCTTTAACTATATCTTTGTTAGGAACTTTGCCAAAACACATATGAAAGAAATTTTCAGCAAAAGTAAGGTCTTTTTTTGGTGGAATAATCTTTTTACCTTTTCTAAATCTATAAAATGCTGCAAGTGCCGTTGGTGTCTTAGAAAATATTCTCATAGCTTTTCTTAAATTGGCTGTAGAACTATTGTCTGTAGTTTCTTTATCTTCTAATCCCATAAAACTAACAGCTGTTCGAGCAACATCCATCGGATGAGACTTCTTAGGCATTTGCTTAATTATATTGATAAGGTTTTTTGATAGTGTTCTTTCACCTATTTCATCTTTAAGAAATTGTTTGTATTGTTTTTTATTTGGTAGTTCACCATTCAGGATTAAGTAAGCAACTTCTTCAAATCGACACTGTGAACATAAATCTTGAGCAGCATAACCTCTATATGTTAGTGAATTAATTTCAGGCATAACTTTTGAAACTGCAGTAACATCAACCGTTACCCCCATTAATCCTTTTTTTATATCATCATTCATTATTCATGCCCTTCTGTACTAAAGTTATAAATTTTTTCATCTAAAGAGTTATATTTTTCATACTCAACTAACTCATAAAGTCTTTTTCTAGTCTGCATTTTATTAATAATATTATTTTGATGTCCATCTGTATAAATGACTCTTAGTCCATCTTCCACATTTTTCATGGCCAATCTTTGTGTGGTTACTGGATATATTACAATATTATAACCAAAATTCTCCAATTCTTTGTAGTTAAAAAGTTTAGATTTTCCAAATTCAGTCATGTTAGCAAGCAAATAGCACGAAAGTTCTTTTCTAACTTTCTCAAAATCTTTTTCATCTTGTAGAGCTTCAGGAAAAATAATTTCAGCACCTGCATCAACATAAGCTTTACATCTATCAATCATTTTATCTATTCCCTCAACTCCTTTAGCATCAGATCTTGCTATAATCTTAAAGTTTTCATCTTGTTTCGCTGCAACACATTCCTTAATTTTTTTAACCATTGCTTCAGTCGAAATTAACTCTTTGTTATCAAGGTGGCCACATCTTTTACGTTCTACCTGGTCCTCTAAATGAACGGCAGCTATTCCAAATTCTTCAAAGGTTTTAATGGTCTCTTCACAAGATTTAAATCCTGTGTCTATATCGACAATTGTTGGAAGACTTGTAACTCTTGATATTAAATAAGATCTTGTACTAACATCTTGCAATGTTGTTAAACCTATATCGGGAAATCCTAAGTCATTTGCCATAACACCACCTGACACATAAACCGCATCATAACCAATTTCCTCAATTAATTTTGCTGTTAAAGGATTGTAGGCACCTGGAACTCTTAAAATTTTATTAGTTTTAAGCTTATTTGCAAAGTCAGCTCTTTTTTGAGCGGGTTCTTTTTCGACAAAGTGCACTAAAAAATTCCTTTTCTTGTATTT
The DNA here is from genome assembly GCA_905618805.1 of uncultured Candidatus Pelagibacter sp. GTDB lineage: Bacteria > Pseudomonadota > Alphaproteobacteria > Pelagibacterales > Pelagibacteraceae > Pelagibacter. Next base: position 11,009 of record CAJQSZ010000051.1, on the reverse strand, counting down.
TTCATTATTTGACTTCTTTTTATCTCAATATTCAATCTATTTAGTTCACCAGATCTTAAATTTTTAAGATTTTGAACAGTTTTTAGAAATCTTGAACTTTCTTTTTTATCTAAAATACCATCTGTAAGTGTTAAGAATTTTTGAATGTAATTTTGTCTTTTAAATGGACGAGCGCCGTAAGGGTGAGCGTCAGCCCTATCAAGTTGTTCTATAATCTTTTTACCATTATTTAATGTAACAACTACTTTAGCTCCAAATGATTTATTTTTTGGGTTAGGGTCATGATATTTTTTAGTCCATACTTTATCTTCATGAGTTATAATTGATTTCCATAACTTAATTGTACTTTTTTTGTTAGCTCTTTGTTTGGTATAAGATTTAACATGATGCCAATCTGCATCTTCTAAAGCAACGGCAAAAATATACATAATAGAATGATCTAAAGTTTCTCTACTTGCATTTGGATCCATTTTTTGAGGGTCATTCGCACCTGTACCAATTACGTAATGCGTATGATGACTGGTGTATAAATCAATCTTTTTAATTTGATTAAGATTAGATATTTTTTTATTTAATTTTTTAGCAATATCAATCAGAGCCTGAGCTTGGTACTCAGCAGAATATTCTTTTGTATAAGTTTCTAGAATTGCATTTTTGCTCTCACCTTTTTTTGGTAAGGGAACGTTATATATTTTTTTTTTACCACCTAAGATTCTAGCAATAACACTATCCTCTCCTTCATAGATTGGACTTGGTGCACCCTCTCCACGCATTGATCTATCAACTGCTTCAATCGCAAGTTTGCCTGCATGAGCGGGGGCAAATGCTTTCCAGCTAGAAATTTCACCTTTTCGTGATTGTCTAGTTGATATAGTTGTATGTAAAGCTTGTTGAACAGATTGATATATTGTTTCAGTATTTAACTTGAGCATTGCACCTAAACCTGCCGCAACACTAGGTCCTAAGTGAGCAATATGATCAATTCTATGTTCATGAAGACAAATACCTTTTACTAAATTCACTTGCACCTCATATGCCGTAATAATTCCTCTTAAAAGATCTAAACCATTTTTTTTAGTTTGTTGAGCAACACTTAGTAATGGAGGAATATTATCTCCTGGGTGACTGTAGTCTGCTGCCAAAAAAGTGTCATGAAAGTCAAGCTCTCTAACAGCAGTTCCATTAGACCAAGCAGCCCACTCACAATCAAATTTTAACTTTGAGTCTATACCAAATAGTGTTGCACCATTTTTTCTAGGATGCTTTAGTGCCATTTCTCTCGATGAAATAACTGCTTTTCTATTTAAAGAAGCAATTGCTACTGATGCGTTATCAATTATCCTATTGATAACCATTTCAACTGAATTTTTATCTAAGTTAGCATTATCAGAAGCTATCTCAGCAATTTTCCAAGCCAATTGTTTTTTTTTTGGTAAATGAATTTTAGACGGGTAAACTTTAACTTTATGTGAAATCAGAACTTCTCCTTATATTTATATGGGGTATTAATAATAAGAAAAAAAACTAAATCAATCTTTTAAGTAGGTAGAAACGATTTTTTCAACACCAATAAAGTCTTTTATTAGATGATTGTGATAAATTTCATCTGTATTTTTTTCTGTATAGCCATTTTCTAGTAGAAAAACAGGTATAGAAGCGTCTCTTGCTGCATTTGCATCAGCCTCACTATCACCAAACATTAATGATTTTTTTATATCACCATCCAAGATTTCAATAATATTTGTTAAATGTCTAGGGTCAGGTTTGCAAAAATCAAAAGTATCGTGTCCCGCAACATATTCAAAGTAATCGTAAATTCCAATTTTTTTTAAAAGATCAATAGCTAAGTGCTCTTGTTTGTTAGTACATACTGCCATAGAAATACTCTTTTCCTTGCACCATTGTAAAAATTTTTCGACACCATTAATAAGAGTGCTTTCATTAATAATATTATTTCCATAAAAACTAACAAATTCCTTAACCATTTCGGCTTTTATCTTTTTATCATCTATTTTTCCAAATTCTTTTTTAGCCTGTCCCCAGATAGATCTTCCAATCATTGCACCAGCACCTTGTCCTACAAGATTTCGAATATCCTTAGTAGATTTGGTTGGATAGCCATACCTTTTCATTACGTGATTATGTGCATTCATTAAATCAGGAGCTGTATCAACTAAGGTACCATCTAAATCAAATAAGATTGTATATTTTTGAGTCATTAATAAAGTATTTTTAAGAAATAATTTGTGAATTAAGGTATCTTAATTTTTACTATAAAGATTTTTAGGAATGAAACAAATAAATTCACAAAAAATTCAAATAAAACTGAGAAATAAGTTTGTTAAATTTGGAGTTAAAATGATTGGCCCAGAAACAATCTTTTTTTCAGCAGATACAAAAATTGGAAAAAATGTAATTATCAACCCCTATGTTGTTATTGGTGCCAAAGTCAAAATTGGAAACAATGTAACAATAAATTCCTTTTCATATTTAGAAAATTGTAAAATTGAAGATAAAGTTGACATTGGACCTTATGCAAGAATAAGACCAGGTACAGTTCTAAAAGAAGGATCTAGAATTGGTAATTTTGTTGAAATTAAAAAAAGTATAATTGGTAAAAAATCAAAAGTAAATCATCTATCTTATATTGGTGATAGTGAAATAGGAAAAAGTGTTAACATTGGAGCTGGAACTATTACTTGTAACTATGATGGTGTTAAAAAAAGCAAAACAAAAATAAAAGATAATGTTTTTATAGGATCTAATTCATCTTTAGTTGCGCCTGTGATAATAAATGAAGATAGTATTGTTGGTGCAGGTTCTGTAATAACAAAAAATGTTAAAAAAAAATCTCTGGCTTTAACTCGAAGCGTGCAGACGGAAATACAAAATTATAAAAGAAAAAAGAAATAACATATGTGTGGAATTATAGGTATCACTAGCTACAGACCAGTCTCTTCAGCAATTATAAATTCACTAAAAAAATTAGAATATAGAGGGTATGATTCAGCTGGAATAGCTACTTTGTCAGATGGAGTTATTAATGAAGTTAAATCTGAAGGACGTGTAGATAATTTAGAAAAAAATTTAGCTATCAAAAATATGTCTGGATCTGTTGGTATAGGACATGTTAGGTGGGCAACTCACGGTATACCAAATACTATTAATGCTCACCCACATTCTTCAGACAATGTTTCAATTGTACACAATGGAATTATTGAAAACTCTACAATTTTAAAAAAATATTTAATTGACAAGGGACATGTGTTTAAATCTCAAACAGACACTGAGGTAATTGTTCATTTAATTACAGAACACTTAAAGAAAGATAGTTTAAAAGAGTCTGTAATTAAAATGCTTAAGCAGCTTCATGGAAGTTTTGCTCTAGGTATAATTTTTAAAGATGAACCAGACTTAATTATTGGTGCTAGAAGGGGTTCTCCATTAGCAGTTGGGTATGGTTCTAATGAAAATTATTTAGGGTCAGATTCCTACGCCTTAAAATCAATGACAAATAAAATCTCATACTTAAATGATGGTGAGTTTTGTATTATAAAAAAGGATCAAGTTGAATTTTTTGATGAAAAAGGAATTAAAGTTAATAAGAAAGTTTTAGAATTATCTACAGATGAGCAAAATTATGAAAAAGGTGATTTTAAGCATTTTATGGCAAAAGAAATTGAAGAACAGCCAACAACTTTAAAAAACTGCATTAAGGAATATGTTGATACTATTAATAATGATATCAATATTCATAATTTTCCTTGGAATATTAAAGAAATTTCTTCTGTAACTTTAATAGGATGTGGAACAGCTTATCATTCTTGTTTAATGGCAAAATATTGGTTTGAAGAATTAACAGAATTAGATGTTACCATTGATATTGCTTCAGAATTTAGGTACAGAAAAAATAGGTTTAAAAAAGATAATTTGTATATCTTTGTTTCACAATCTGGTGAAACCGCAGATACTTATGCGGCCTTAGACTTATGTAATAAACACAACGTGAAAACTTGTAGTGTGGTTAATGTTATTGAAAGTTCAATAGCAAGAGATTCTAACTTTGTATTACCAATTCATTGTGGGCCTGAAATTGGGGTAGCTTCAACAAAGGCTTTTTTGGGACAAATGCTTGTTCTTTATATTTTGGTATTAAAAATGGGAATTTTAAAAAAAGATTTAGATAAAGATCTATATCTAAATAAAATTAAAGATTTAAAAGAATTACCAAAATTAGTTGAAGAAACTTTATTGACTGAAAATAAAATTCAAACAGTTTCAAGCACATTTACTGATGCTAAAGGGTCAATGTTTTTAGGAAGGGGATTTTCTTATCCTATAGCTTTAGAGGGTGCTCTTAAATTAAAAGAACTAGTCTATGTTCATGCAGAGGGGTATCCAGCGGGTGAAATGAAACATGGCCCATTAGCCTTAATAGAAGATGGAATGCCAGTAGTAGTTTTAGCTCCGAGAGACAAATATTATCCAAAAACAATTTCAAATATGCAGGAAGTAATAGCAAGAGGTGCAAAAGTTTTATTGATTACCAATAAAAGTAAGGACGAAATTGTGTCAGAAAATATTTGGGAAACTATAGAAGTGGAGAGTACTAATGATGATTTGCTTCCGTTTTTATTAACGATACCTCTGCAAAAACTAGCCTATTATTCAGCTCTTAAAAAAGGCTATGACATTGATAAACCAAGAAATTTGGCAAAATCAGTTACAGTTGAATAATTATTAAACTCTGCTAGAACACCTCTAGGTTGAATATGAAAAATTGGAAAATAAATAGCTGGAGAGATTATCCCGTTAAGCATATTCCGGAGTATCCGGATAAAAAAGAATTGGATGGAGTTCTAAATAAGATTAAAGATTTTCCACCTTTAGTTTTTGCGGGAGAAACAAGACACTTAAAAGAACAACTAGCTCAAGTTGTTGATGGAAAAGCATTTTTATTACAAGGAGGAGATTGTGCGGAAAGTTTTGCAGAGTTTCATCCTGATAACATTAGAGATACTTTTAAATTGATACTTCAAATGTCTTTAGTGCTCACTTACTCTGCATCTGTTCCTGTAATTAAATTAGGAAGAATAGCTGGACAATTTTCCAAACCAAGAAGTTCACCAGTTGAAAATATTGATGGTGTAGAATTGCCTAGTTATTTAGGAGACAATATTAATGGTATGGAATTTAATGAAAAATCAAGAGTTCCTGATCCAAAGAGGTTGTTCAAAGCATACTCACAATCAGCATCAACTCTTAATCTTATAAGAGCTTTTTCCCATGGAGGGTTTGCGGATCTTAAAAAAGTTCACACATGGAACCTTGGTTTTATTAAAAAAACACCTGCAGGTAAAAAATTTAAAGAATTAGAAGATAAAATTGCAGACGCACTAGCATTTATGGATGCATGTGGAATTAACTCAGATTTTAACAGAAGGTTAAAAACTGTAAACTTTTGGACTTCACATGAAGCCTTATTACTTCCTTTTGAACAATCCATGACAAGAGTAGATTCTACAACTGGTGAGTATCATGCTACCTCTGCTCACTTTGTTTGGATAGGTGATAGAACTAGACAATTAGATGGTGGACATGTTGAATTTTGTAGGGGAATTGAAAATCCCATAGGAATTAAATGTGGACCCACATTAAAAAGCGAAGATTTAATTAATTTATGCAACAGAATTAATCCCAAGAATGAAAAAGGTAAAATTACATTAATCTCCAGATTTGGTAGTGAGAATGTTGAAAAACATCTACCAAAACTAATTAGATCTATAAGAAAAGAAGGTTTAAATGTAATCTGGTCATGTGATCCAATGCACGGTAATACAATAAAAGCTACCTCAGGATATAAAACTCGTCCATTTAATAATGTTGTTAAAGAAGTCAAAAATGTTTTTGAATGTCATCAAAGCGAAGGAAGTTACGCTGGTGGTTTACACATTGAAATGACAGGTCAAGATGTAACAGAATGTACTGGTGGTGCACAAAAAATATCTGATCAAGACTTATCTGACAGATATCACACACATTGTGACCCAAGACTTAATGCCAATCAAGCATTAGAATTAGCATTTTTAATTTCTGATGAGATTAAAAAAAATGCGAAATATACAAAAAATAATATTAAAGTAGCATCTTAAAAGATTGTATTAAATACAATTTGGTTTAAATTTTACAACAATGAAACCCTTAGAAAAAGCACACTTTATAAGTAATTGGATAAAAAAATATACTGAGGCGATGCCAACCAAGGCAAAATCTTTGGTGATTGGTATTTCTGGTGGAATAGATTCATCGGTTTCAAGTACGCTAAGTGCTATGACTGGTTTAAAAACAATTGTTCTATCTATGCCAATTAAACAGAAATCATCTCAGCACGATCTAAGTCTTAGGCATCAAGAGTGGTTAGTTAAAAAATTTAATAATGTTGAAAAACATACAGTGAACTTAGATAAATTATTTGAAACATTTGAGAACAGCCTATCTAAATTTGATAGTAATCTAGGATTGGCGAACTCAAGAGCAAGACTTAGAATGACAACGCTTTACCAAGTCGCTGCAGCAAATAATGGTATTGTAATTGGAACTGGAAATAAAGTAGAAGATTTTGGGGTAGGTTTTTATACCAAGTACGGTGATGGTGGAGTTGATATTTCTCCTATTGCTGATTGTAATAAAACAGAAGTTTGGGAAATTGGTAGAGAACTTAATATATTACAGGAAATAATTGATGCAGCTCCAACTGATGGATTATGGGATGATGGAAGAACAGACGAAGGTCAACTAGGACTTACGTATAAAGAGCTAGAAGAAGCAATGAGTAATCCTAATTCACCAAATAGAGAAAAATATGAAAAAATAAGAAAGATGAACTTACATAAAATGGAACCAATCCCAGTTTGTAAGATTCCCAACTAATCTTAAAGATTAACAAACCTAAAATTAAAGTATAATTCTAGATCAATGAACAAAGATATTTATTTAACAAATAATCTAAAAAATAAAAAAGAGAAATTTATCCCTATACACAAAGAAAAAATTGGAATGTACGTGTGTGGTCCAACAGTTTATGACAACCCACACATTGGTAACGCTAGGCCTTTAGTTATATTTGATATTTTATTTAAAGTTTTAAAATCAAAATATGGGAATAACTCAGTAAATTATGTGAGAAACATTACAGATGTAGATGATAAAATAATAAAATCTTCAAAAGAAAATAATATTTCAATATCAGAATTGACCAATAATATAATTAAAGATTTTAATGATGATTGTAAGTATTTAAATTTAGATGAACCTAGTCAGCAGCCAAAAGCAACAGATCATATTGATTTAATGATTGAGATGATTTCAACGTTATTAGAAAAAGATTTTGCCTATGAAAAAAATGGTCATGTTTATTTTGAAGTAAATAAATATAAAGATTATGGAAAATTATCAAATAAAAAATTAGAGGATCTAATAGCTGGATCAAGAGTTGAAGTTTCAGAAAATAAAAAGAACGCTGAAGATTTTGTTTTGTGGAAACCCTCGACTAGTGACGAGCCATTTTGGGAATCACCATGGGGAAAAGGAAGACCAGGTTGGCATTTAGAATGTTCTGCTATGTCAAAAAAATTTCTTGGAAATATATTTGACATACATGGTGGTGGTATTGATTTAATTTTCCCACACCATGAAAATGAAATAGCCCAATCAAGATGTGCAAATAATACTGAATCTTTTGCAAATTATTGGATTCACAATGCTTTTATAACTATGTCGAATGAAAAAATGGCCAAATCAACTGGCAACATATTAAAAATTAAAGATTTTAAAGAAAATATTGATGGTCAAGTTTTAAAACTTGCTCTTATTAGCGCTCATTATAAACAACCACTAGATTGGAATGAAAAGCTTTTAAAAGATTGTCAAAATACCATTGAAAAATGGTATGAAGTTTACATAGCAATTGATAAAACAATTACACTTAATGAAGATATTTTATCTCCATTATACGATGATCTAAATACACCAGGCTATTTAGCAAATTTACATCAACTTTATGAAAAAGCATTAAAAGGAAACAATAATGATAAAAGTCTATTTGTTTTAGCTTGTAACTTTATAGGAATTTTAAATAAAACTAAAGAAGAGTGGCTATCCATTAAAAAGAAAAAGTTAACAATTAGTGAGGATGATATTTTAAAAAAGATTGAGTTAAGAAATAAAGCAAGAGAAAATAAAGATTACAAGGAAGCTGATAAAATTAGAAATGAGCTTTTTGATAAAAGTGTTTTAATAGAAGATAAAGATGGTAAAACAATTTGGAAACTTAAATGAGTAAAGAACGACTTTATATATTTGACACAACATTAAGAGATGGTGCCCAAACTCAAGGTGTACATTTTTCTGTAGACGACAAGGTAAAAGTTGCCTCTGCTTTGGATAATTTAGGTGTGGACTATATAGAAGGAGGATGGCCAGGAGCAAACCCTACCGATACTGAGTTTTTTCAAAGAAAACATACATTTATTAACGCAAAATTAACATCATTTGGAATGACTAAAAAGACAGGTCGTAGCGCTGATAATGATCCTGGGTTATCTGCACTTTTAAATTCAAACACACCTGCAGTTTGTTTGGTTGGCAAATCTTGGGATTTTCATGTCGATATTGCATTAGGTATTTCTAATGAAGAAAATTTAGAAAACATAAGAGAAAGTGCAAAACACTTTGTTAAAGAAAATAAAGAATTTATGTTTGACGCAGAACATTTTTTTGATGGCTATAAATCTAACCCTAGTTATGCAATGGCCTGTCTTAAGGCTGCATTTGAGCAGACGGCAAGGTGGATAATTCTATGTGATACCAATGGTGGTACTTTGCCTCATGAAATTACAGAAATAGTGACTGAAGTTTGTAAGGTTATACCAGGAAAAAATTTAGGAATACATGCTCACAATGATACAGGTAATGCGGTAGCTAATTCTTTAGCTGCAGTTCGGGCAGGTGTAAGACATATCCAAGGAACAATTAATGGACTAGGTGAAAGATGTGGCAATGCTAATTTGATGACATTAATCCCAACATTTTTTTTAAAAAAAGATTTTATTTCCAAATTTGAGTTACAAATTAAGCCTGAAAATATTAAAAAATTAACACAATGCTCAAGACTATTAGATGAAATATTAAATAGAAAACCTAATAAACACTTACCGTATGTTGGTGCCGCAGCATTTTCTCATAAAGGTGGCTTACATGTTTCCGCTGTACAAAAAAACCCAAAGACTTATGAGCATATAAATCCAGAAGAAGTTGGAAACTCTAGAAACATTGTAGTTTCAGATCAATCTGGCAAATCAAACATCATTTCAAGATTAAAAACAATTGGAATTGAAATAGAAGAAAATGATCCTAAAATAAAAAAGCTATTAGATGAAGTAAAAGACAGAGAGTTTATTGGATACAGCTATGATGGAGCTGATGCCTCTTTTGAATTATTGGCAAGACGAATTATAAGTGAAATACCAAGGTATATATTAATTAAGGAATATGATGTTTCAGTTAAAAAAGACTCATCTGGAAAAATAGTTTCATCAGCAAAAGCTCAACTCGAAGTCGATGGAAAAAAAATTATTTGTGAAGGTGAAGGTAATGGACCTGTAAATGCTTTAGATAATGCCATTAGAAAAAATGTGGAAAAATTAAATAAATATTCTAAATACTTAAAAGACCTTAAATTAGTCGATTATAAAGTTAGAATTCTAAACACAGGAACAGAGGCAATAACCAGAGTTTCAATAGAAAGCACAGACTCAAAGGGTAAAAATTGGTTTACAATTGGTGTTTCAGCCAACATCATTGATGCTTCATTTAAAGCACTAGTAGATAGTTTGGATTATAAGCTATTTAAAGATAAGGCTCCTGCAAGTAAATAATTATGAAGACTAAAAAATATTCTAGAGCTCCATCTGATGCCCAAGACAGAATAAGTGTTAAGCCTACTATATGTTATCCAATAGATAGCTTAAAAGAGACCAATTTACCTATATTACACCGTGTGAGAAAAAATTTAGAAAATATTAGTGAAATCATAATACCCCCAAGAGATGCAAAAACTTTTGAAGTAAAAAAAGGGCAGTTTTTTAGAATTGAAAGTATAGAAGGACCTCAAGTTGGTGATTTAAATATTTTTCAAGCAATCAATTTAGAAGAAAAATTTTTTTCTGGAAAAACTAGAGCGCTTTATGGAACCCATCTTTCAACAGGAGATAAAATGTTAAGTTGTTTCCCTTACTTAAGGTCATTAGCTACAATTACATGGGATACATTGGATTGGTATGGATATGATAAAGATGGAGGGTCTGTTCACGATGTTATTGGAACACGTTGTGATCCATATACCTCTAAGCTACTTTCAGACAATGACTATCATTATTGTTGCCATTCAAATTTAACAAGGGCTTTGGTTAATGAAAAAGGTATTAAGATCGATGAAGCTGAAAAATTAGTTCATGATGTTTTAAATGTTTTTATGTGTACTGGCTTTACTAATGATACCAAACAGTATTTCATGAAATCAAGCCCAGTAAGACCAGGTGATTATTTAGAATTTTTTGCTGAAACAGATTTACTTGGTGTTTTATCAACTTGTCCTGGTGGTGATTGTGGATCAGAACACTCTTCAGATAATGTTAAATGTTATCCATTAAAAGTTTCTATTTGGTCTGCCTCACAAGATCTTCTTAAAGATTTAACTAGTTCAAAAATATCAAGTTATAGTAGAAATCACGGATTAGGTTAATAGAAGCGGTAATGTCCTTTAATAATATTTCATTTATTTTACACCAACCTCAGTTATCTGAAAATATAGGTGCCTGTGCAAGAGCAATAAAAAATTTTAAATTTAAAAAATTAGCAGTTGTGAAACCAAAGCCAATTTTCCCTAATGATAAAATTTTAGCAACATCTGTTGGTGCTAAAGATCTAATTGTAAACGCAAAAGTTTATGA
>CAJQSZ010000050.1 GCA_905618805.1 uncultured Candidatus Pelagibacter sp. | reverse complement strand
ATGGCTGAAGAAATTTCAAAACTAAATTTTGAAGAACCTAAAAACACTCTAGTCTCTAATGTGACAGCTAAGGAAATAGTAAATTCTAGTGAACTAAAAGACTTACTAGTTAAACAAATTGAAAATAGAGTCCGCTGGAGAGAAAGTGTTTTGTTAATGATTAACAAGGGAGTTAATCAATTTATTGAAATAGGGCCTGGTAAAGTTTTATCAGGTTTAATTAAGAGAATTGATAGAAATGTTAAAGTTAGTGCAATTAATACAGAGGAAGATATACAGTTAATTAATATTAATGAATAATTTAAAAAATAAAAATATAATTGTTACTGGTGCTTCTGGGGGTATAGGAAATTCAATAGTCGCAAAGCTTTATGAAAATGGTGTTAATATTTTAGCAACAGGAACAAGAATAGATAAATTAGAAGAATTAAAAAAAAAATTTAATAATATTAAAATAATCAAGTTTGATATTTCTCAACATGATAAAATTGAGCAATTTATAAATACGGCAACTGAAAACTTGGGAGGGTCACTTGATTGTATAGTTAACAATGCTGGTATTACTAAAGATAATTTAACAATTAGAATGAGCCTTGAGGAGTGGACCAAGGTTATAGATGTTAATTTAACCTCCACTTTTTTAATGTGTAAATATTCCATAAAAAAAATGTTAAAAAAAAAATTTGGAAGAATTATTAATATCACATCAGTAGTTGGGCACACCGGCAATGCTGGGCAAGCAAATTACACAGCATCAAAAGCAGGAATTGTTGCAATGTCTAAAAGTCTTGCAATTGAGTATGCAAAAAAAGGTATAAATGTTAATTGCATATCGCCTGGCTTTATAAGTACAGCGATGACAGATCAAATTGATGAAAAACATAAAGAGGCAATAATTGCAAAAATTCCATCAAATAGACTTGGAAAACCTGAGGATATAGCAAACGCTGTAATTTTCTTAGGCTCAGAAAATTCTGACTATATCAATGGAGAAACAATACATGTTAACGGAGGTATGTATTTGGGTTGACAAAACTACTTTTTAAACTATTAACGAAATATAACAAAAGGGAACAATATGTCAGATGAAATTTCAAGCAAAGTAAAAAAAATTGTAGCAGATCACCTTGGTATAGATGAAGCTAAAATTGAAGATGAATCAAGCTTTATAGATGACCTTGGTGCAGATAGCTTAGACACAGTAGAGTTAGTAATGGCCTTTGAAGAAGAATTTGGTTCAGAAATCTCAGATAGTCAGGCTGAAAAGATTTTAACAGTAGGAGATGCTGTTAAATTTATTGAAGGCAAAGCTAACTAAAAATCTTAATGTCCATACAAAAAGATGGGATAATGGTGATTTTATCATCCCCATCTGGGGCAGGTAAGACCACTCTTGTTAAACTTTTATCAAAAAAAAAAAACTTTCAAATATCAGTATCTCACACCACAAGAGAGCCAAGACATAGCGAGGTTCCAGAACAAGATTATTATTTTGTAAATAAGGAAAAATTCGAAAATTTAATTAAAAATGAAGAGTTTTTTGAATACGCAAAAGTATTTAATCACTTTTATGGGACAACCAGAACACCAGTTATAGAAAAATTAAATAAAGGAAAAAATGTAATATTTGATATTGATTGGCAAGGAGCTGATCAAATTAAAAATAAACAGTTAAATTATAAATTAATTACTTTTTTTATATTACCTCCAAGTAAAGAAGTTTTATTTGAAAGACTATCGAATAGAGATATGAAAGATAAATTAATTGTAAAAGAAAGAATGAAAGAATTTGATAGGGATGTTTTGCATTGGATTAATTATGATTATGTAATTATAAATGATAGCCTTGAGGATTGCTATTCTAGAATTAATAATTTAATTGAAGCTGAAATTAATAATGGATCTAAGGATTATGATAAAGAATATATAAGAAAGCATGTAGATAAATTAACCTCTTAAACTTTCATACTCTTTAACAAGATTAAAATATACATCAGGTTCTAAGTTTTGAGGTCTTAGATTTAAATCAATGTCAAATTTTTCAGAAACTTTTTTAGAGTCCTTAAATATTTGATTGAATGGTTTTTTAAGCATTTTTCTTCTTTGACTAAAAAAAATGCGAGTAATCATTTCAAGATTTTTAGCACTATCAATTTCAAAAAAATTTAATCTAGGAGTAAATAGTAATAACGAACTATCAATCTTAGGTCTTGGAGAGAAGCTTTCAGGTTTTATATCAATTATTTTTTTAATATTAAGTTTCCAGTTTGATAAAATAGATAACCTCCCATATTTAGATGTATTACACTGTGCAACAATTCTATCTGCAACTTCTTTTTGAAACATGAGTACTAAATTTTCAAACCAAAAATTTTTACTTAAATTTATGATCCATTTTGAAAGGATTTCAGTAGAAATATTATAGGGTAAATTTCCAAAGACAGTTAATTTTTCATCAGAAATATCGTTCTCAGATATTTTTAAAACATCATCATTAATAATGTGTATCTCATTGTTAAATTTTTCTTTTAATAAAAGAGCTAAATCATTATCTTTTTCAATAACATGAATTTTTTTAGGATTTTTTTTAAGAATATAGGTTGTTAAATTTCCACTACCTGGGCCTATTTCTAATATTTCTTTATTTGCAACATCAACTGTATCAACTATTTGTTCAAGTATATTTCTATCTATTAAAAAATTCTGTCCAAGACTTTTTTTTGCTTTAATGTACATTTTTATTAAAAAATTTTACGGCTTGAATTAAGCTTTCCGGGCTTGATTTGTTCATGCCCAACATTTTAACATTTGGGCCATGATCTGGTGAAATTCTTATGAAAGGCAATCCAAGAGTAATATTTACTGCTTCAAAACCAAATAAAGTTTTAATCGGTGTGAGTACTTGGTCGTGATACATACCAATAATAACATCATATTTATTTGATTGATGTTTCATAAATATTGTATCAGCAGCAAAAGGACCCTCGACCTTAATATTTTTTTTATTTAAAAATTTGATAACAGGAATGATTATTTTTATTTCTTCACTAGAATTATAATTACTTTCACAATGAGGGTTTAAACCAGTAACTGCTATTTTAGGTTTTCTTTTAAGTATTTTTTTATAAAATTGATTAATTAATTTTACATGTCTAAATATTTTTTTTTTAGTGATCATTCTAGGAACAAGCTTTAAAGGTAAATGTGTTGTTATGGGGCTGACTGAAAGTTTCCTATTATATATGAGCATAGCAACCTTGTTTTCTTTTTTTGTCTTAACGGCTAAATATTCAGTAATACCTAAATATTTTTCTCTTAAAAAATTTTTTTTAGAAATAGGACCATTTATCAAACCTAAAAAATTATTTTTTTTTAGCAGCTCTAATGCTATGGAAAAACACTCTGTTAAATATTTATTAGATTTATTTGTAATTTTTTCGAAAGCATTTTTAAATTTATAGCTAACATCTATGATATTTATCTTCTTATTATTAATTTTTTTAAAATCAATATTCTTTTTATTTATTAATTCTATTTTATAATTATAGCCTAGTTGTTTCATTTGTTTAAAAAATAGCTCCTTGGAAACAATCAAAATAATAGGATTATTAGTGATTTTTTTTTTTAAGGTTTTAAAAAAAATTTCTAAAAATACGCTATTTGGCTCACCAGCAACTATTAAGATTGGTTTAATCTTCATAAATAAAACTTTGTTTTTCAAGCTTCTTAAAATAAATTGTTGCGTATTGATTGAGTTGTCTATTTGTTTCTTTAGTAACAATATTATTATATTGCTCCTCAGTGTTTTTTTCTCTCTTCTCCTCTTTTATATCATCAAGATTTATTATTAAAAAACCAGCTCCAATTTTAAGTGGTTTTGTAAATCCATTTATTTCTAAAAAAGATATTTGATTATAAATTTTTTTAGAGATATTATTTTTACCAACCCATCCAATTTCACCACCAAACTTTGCTGTATCTGATGAGCTATAAATTGTCGCTGCTGATTTGAAGTCCTTTTCTTTAATTGTTTTCAAAATCTTTTTGTATTTATCATCAAACTCTTCTTTATTTTTTGCTGTAAATAAAATTTCTGAAAGTAAAAATAATTTTTCTATTTTAGCGATATTAGATTCTAAGTCTAAATTTTTTTTTATTTTATCTTTATCAATATTAATCTGATCTTTGTATTTTTGATAAATTAAAGTATTCCAATTTGCCTCTATTGCTAATTTTTTAAGAACATCATTTAGATTTAAATCATATTTTTTTAAATATATTATAAACTCTTTCTCTGAGCTTATATTTAACCTTGTATAAACATTTTTAGCTAGTCGGATTAGATCTGGTGATTGATAATCTACGTCATAATATTTAGATATTTCTTTTTCTGTAATGATCTCTCGAATTAAAGATTGTTTTGCAATTTTGTTAATCTCATTTTCTGAAATACTCAATATGTCTGGATTTAAGGCTGATAAATATTTTCTTTCTTTGTTAATGTCATAATTGCTAATAATTTCATTATTCACTTTAACAATTATTTTATATTCATCATTTGAGTGTGAAATAATAGGACAGAAAATTATAAATAAATATATTAAAGTTAGTATTTTTAACATTATTTTGAAATTTTAGGTGATCCTACGTTGGCAAAAGGAACTATGGTTAAAGAAAAAAAGAGTTCTTCACTTGGTTTCAGATCTCTATCTGTGTAGTAGTCTTTATTATATTCGATAGCAGCAACCAAACAGTCATTTTCATATTGATAAACTAAGTTGTAAAATTCTTTCAAATTTGTCTTTCTATTTGTTCTTCCTCTAAATAGTAATTTATTATTATTATCGAAAGCATAACTAGTGTTGTTTGATATATAACTTTCATTTCCAATTTCATTATTCTCCTCCAAGAATTCAAATGAAGTAATAAAATTATTTACAGAGATGGTTGATTTTATCATATTATAATTTGAAGTTTTTAAATTGTTATCTAATGAAAAATCATAATCAAAGTTTATATAATTATTAGGTTTAAATTTTATTCCACCAACCACATCAGAGGACTTAGTATTCATTTTTGATGTGGTGGGAAGTCTCTCTTCATTAATATCTCTATAAATCTGAGCAAAACTCATGTTTAAAATTTCAGAGCCATTTTTTTTATTTAAATTATACTCAGTACCCAAAGTTAAAGATTGACCACCCTCTAAAGAGTCATTCAAACCAAGTCTATTATCGGAAAAAATATTCACAATGCCGATTCTTCTGTCTTCATTAATTAAGTTTTCAGATCTAATAGGACTTAATCTTAAAGATAATTTTGGTTTAAACTCACTTTCATAATTTATAGAACTTTTTTTCAATGGAAAAGAAGAGTTTAAAATAAGAGAAGTATAAAAATTAGAACTTAACTCATCTTTATAAATGGGTGAATTTTTAGAATCGTGATTTGCATTCTTAAAAAGTAAGTTAAAATTATTCTTTAATCCAGATTTTGTGAAAAAAGGTTTAGATAAAAAGTTTATATTATTTTGAAATGATGCTTCTGAAACATTAGTATTATTTTTTTTTTGAAAACCACTAGCTTGATAATTAAAGCTTCCAAATTCATTAAATACTGTATTTAATGTTTTAGAAATTGAAAAACTTGGATACACATATTCATATTTGTCACTATCTTTTTCAATAGATAGATTCTCGTAAACCTGAAAGTCAACAGAGACATCTAAGTTATCTTTACTAGCATTAAAATTTAAAAAAGAGGTAAGTGAGGAGTGGTTAATATTTTGGTCTGCTTTGATACTGTCAGTTTTTAAGTATGTATCGTGAGTCGTTTTCTGTAAATTAATTTCTAAACTTGAGCTATCAAACTCATCAAAATCTAGGTCGATGTTAGTATTAGAAAAAAAATGAGATTTTTTATAAGATTTGTCCATTTTTTTTAAACTAAAGTCTACATTATTTTCATAATTTTTTTCTATTTGTCTAAATTCAACTTGAGTTAGCAAATCATTATTTGAGTATAAACGTGGAGATAATGTTAAGTCCTTATTCTCAGAAAAAACTTTATAATATGGAATCTTAAGAGAATTTCCACCAGAATTTGAACTTACCATTGTAGGCATTAAAAAACCTGATTGCCTTTTGACAGTAGGATCGGGGTGGAAAAATTTTGGAAAATAAAAAACAGGTTGATCGTAAAGTTGTAATATGGCATTTTTATAGTTAATTGTTTTTTTTATTTTATCATGTCTAATTTCAGTAGACTTAAGACTCCATGGCGGACATGTATCGTTAAGTTTGCAGGAAGTAAAAATACCATTTTTAATAATAGTTTCGTCTTTATTTAATGAAAGTGTATTACCTTTTAATCTTGGATCGTTGTCAGTATTTCCAAAGGTATTTTTCGCAAAATTTATCTCAACATCCTTTGCAAGAAGTAGGTCTTTATTTAAATTGATCATTGATTTTTTAAAAAAATAATAATTTTTACTTCCATCCATCATTTCAACATTGTCACCACGAAATACTTTATCATTATCTGAGTATTTAAAATTTGTAGTAATAATTTCATTATTAAATTTATCAACCAATGTACTTTTAAATTTTGATTGAACAATTTTATCTTTTTTTAAATATTCTAAATTTTCTGTGTGAAGAGTATAGTTATTGGCTAGATGCGCTGTAACCTTTCCTTTTGATAGAATTTTTTCAGTATTTTTATTATAAATAGCTTCCTCACTTAAAATTCTAATATCTCTCTCTGTATCTACTAGTATAACATTACCTTTAAGAAATAATTCTAAAGTAAGTTTATTATATAGAGATTCCTCAGCAGTAATTTCAATTTTATTATTAGATATAATTTTGACACCATTCTTAGCTTCAATATTATTACCATTATTTTTAATTTCTATATATTCACTTTCAAAAATAAACTCTTCTGAACTAACTTGATTATTAAAGCACACTATAAAGACTAGCATTAAAAGAAAGTTTATTATCTTATTTTTCATTTAATCTGACCATTCCTATTAGAGATATAATTGATAGAAGAAATATTGGTAACCAGATTGCAAGGAAGATGGGAATCTGTTCATTCTTCCCCAATGCACCAAAGAAGAAATTCATATAGTAAATTAAAACTGACATTAAGACCCCGCCTACTGCATAAAATATTTTTGGTTTTTGATGCTTAATATTTAACATAATTATACTAGAAAAAATGGTCATAATTGTTAAAAAAAAAGGGTATGAAAATATTCTTTTAATATGTATATCAATTTCAGTGATTGAATAATTAATATTTTTGTAATCATTTCTAAGTTTTATTAATTCATAAATATTCAAAGCTGATAAATCAGAGTATAGATTAGTAATTTTGATATAATTAAAGTTTGAAATTAACGAATAATCACTCAAAATTTTCCTATTTCCATTAGGTTTTGTTACTATTGCCTCATTCATTAACCATTTATTATTTGAAATATCCGCCTCTTTTGTAAAAATACTTCTATTTAATTGAAAATTTTTATTAAATACAAGTATTTCTACATTGTGTAATTTATTAGTAGAAACCCTTTCTGCATTAACAAAATATACCTCAGAGCCATTGTCATCTTTAATCCACAACCCATTTTCTGTGATGCTTGCTAAATATTTATTGTCATTAGTATATTCATTTTTCAAATCAAAATATTTGAATTTTAAAATAGCAGAAACATTATAAAAAACAGAAATAATAAGAATTCCAGCAAAAAAGGATGTCAGAGCAATAATGCTTAAAATTTTATTATTACTCAATCCATAATTTTTAAAAGCAATCAATTCATTTGAATCTAAAATTGTGATAAAAAAAAATTGAGCAGTGACTAAAAAAATAAATGGAAAAGTCACATAAAGAAAAGATAGTGAATTCATTATAACCAACATTATTGGTAAATAAAAGTTTACATCCATTTGAGAAAAAAAAGAAAGTTCTTCAAAAATACCGATAATAATAATTAAACTAAAAAAAACAAAAGAAGTTTTCAACATGATTGATAAAAAATTTTTTATTATATATTTTTGGTAAATTTTTAAAAACATTTTTTAGTTAAGTTTAATTCTTAATTTAAGATATCTGTAAATTACAATAAAACAAAAAATTGGAAATAATAAAAATAATAAATTATTAGAAAAGTTGTTACCTGTAAAAGTTAATAAAACTTGTGGAATCACCAGAAACACCACACCAGTTAAAAATACCATAATTTTAAAGATAGAATAATTGAGTTCATTTTTGGATTTTAAAATTAACAGTGATGATATTAGAGCCATTAGCAGTATATAGAAAGGTAGGTATATTCTTTTAAATAATTCTTGAATCAAATTTGTTAAGAAACTTTTTTCACAAATGAGATTTAAAATTTTCAATTTGTTTTCAATATTATCTAATAATAATTTTGTGCATTGAAGTAGTTTTAAAGTTTCTAACTCTTGTATCTTAGGTGTCTTAGTTGTCTTGGATGAGTATTTACTTAAGTCAAATTGAGTTTCGTCAAAATTAAAAGTTGTTATTTCTTTTTCTTTGTTCGTTTGAATTATTTGACCATTATTAAGCAGTAACATTTTTTGATCATTTAACGAAACTATTCTCCCAGTTTGAGCAATAATTGTTTGAATGTTATTAAGATTAGTAATGTCCTTTAAAATTATATTGTTGTAATCTCCTTTTTTGTTCTGTGAATCTATAAAGATTGTTAAATTTTCAACTGTATCTATAAATTTTTTTGGTTTAATTAAATTAGGAAAAAAATCCAATGTAGAGGATCTGATAAAGGATCTAGACTTATTGTTAGTATATGGGACTATAATTGTAGATAGTAAAAGCTGCACAACTAAAAAAAACAATGAAAATTGAATTATCTTATCTGTAAATTCTTTTTTAGTAACACCATGAGTCCAATATACTAGTAATTGATTTTTTTCTTCATAATTATTGATAATATAAAAAACTGATAAAAAAAATATAAAAGGCAATAATTGAGAAAATATTTTTGGTAAAGATAAGACTGTATAATTAAAATAAACTCCAAAACTATGACCGTCTTCTGTAACTATATCTAGGTAATTTACTGCCTGAATAACCCATACAATTAGTGTTAATGCTAAACTGGAAATAAGAAAAAAAATTAAAATCTCATTTGATAGTTTTTTAAATATGATTTTTTTCATTGAAATTGCTAATTTTTATCCATATATAGCACCGATCACGTATAAGGTGTATTTAAAAATTATGACTATCCAAATTAATTATAAAAACAGTGGTTTGAAAAATCCTTCAGGCAATCTTATCTTATTTACTGATGAAAAATTGAATATAAGCAACTTAAAAAAATATGTTTCTAATTCAGAGTTTTTTTACGTAAATGATCTATTAAAAACTAGTGATAAAAAAAAATTAATATTTGTATTTAAAATTAGCTCAAAAAAAAAAATAATTTTAGTATCTGTTAAAAATAATTTAGAAACTTCTGATATAGAAAATTTAGGAGCTGAATTTTATGAATGTATAAATCATGATAAAAAAAGTGAATATTTTGTAAACTTGGATAGCATAAAAAATAAATATGAAAACTTTATAGGCTATTTCTTACACGGATTAAAACTCAAGTCTTATGAATTTAATCTCTATAAAACAACAAAAAAACAAAAATTGATTTCGATAAATGTAATTGAAAATAAAAACAAAACTACAATTCAAAATAAATTAAGATTTAAAGCAATAGAGGAGGGAACTTTTTTTGCAAGAGACCTTGTTTCTGAGCCACCTAATGTGCTTAATCCAAAAGAGTATACAAGTAGACTTTTAAAATTAAGAAAATTGGGAATTAAAGTTACAGTTTATAATGAGTCACAAATGAAAAAGTTGGGAATGCACTCTTTGCTGGGTGTTGGAAGGGGCAGTGTAAACGAATCGTTTCTTGTTACTCTTGAATGGAATGGAAGTAAAAAAGATAAAAAAGCTCCACTTTCTTTTGTGGGAAAAGGTGTTTGCTTTGATACAGGTGGTATTTCTTTAAAGCCAGCAAAATTTATGGAAGAAATGAAATATGACATGGCTGGTTCAGCAGTTGTAGCGGGATTAATACAAACATTGGCTACTAGAAAAGCAAAAGTGAATGCAGTTGGTGTGGTTGGTTTAGTTGAAAACATGCCAGGTGGTAACGCTCAAAGACCAGGAGATATAGTGAAAGCTTATAATGGTAAAACTATTGAAGTTTTGAATACAGATGCAGAAGGAAGGCTAGTTTTAGCAGATGCTTTAAGCTTTACGGAAGCAAAATTCAAACCAAGATTCATGATAGATCTTGCAACTTTGACTGGTGCAATAATAATGGCACTAGGAGAAGAGTATGCCGGTTTATTTTCTAATAATGATGAACTATCAAATAAAATTTTTAAGGTAGGAAATGTGGTAAAAGAAAAAGTTTGGAGACTCCCATTGCACAATAATTACGACAAGTTAATAAATTCAACAGTAGCCGATATGCAGAATATAAACTATTCGGGAGGAGCAGGATCAATCACAGCTGCACAATTTTTGCAAAGATTTGTAACAAGTAAAACACCTTGGGCACATTTAGATATAGCAGGAATGGCATTTTCTAAAAAAGCTGCAAATTTAAACCCAGGTGGAGCTACAGGTTTTGGGGTAAGATTATTAAATCAACTAATAGAGGAACATTATGAGTAATGTAGAACAAACGTTATCAATTATCAAACCAGACGCAGTCGAAAGAAATTTAGATAATGAAATAAAAGATATGTTTAAAAATAAAGGGTTCAATATAGTAAAGGATAAAAAGATCCAAATAGCAAAATCTGAAGCTGAGCAATTTTATAAAGTTCACGAAACAAAGCCTTTTTACAACGATTTATGTACATATTTATCATCAGGACCAATCGTGGTAATGGTACTTGAGAAAGAAAATGCAGTACTGGCAAATAGAGAATTAATGGGGGCAACTAAGCCTGAAGACGCCGTAGAAGGAACTATAAGAAAAAAATACGGAATTTCTATAGATAAAAACTCTGTGCATGGTTCAGATAGTGTCGAAAATGCCAAAATAGAAATTAATTTTTTTTTTAAAGATTAATTAAAAATTCTCATAATTGCTGCAGGGTATAACTTGTGCTCTTGCTTAAGTATTTTTTTTGCTAAAGAGATTGCATTATCTTGAGCAGCCACTTTTATTTTTTTTTGCATTATTATCTTCCCTGAGTCAATATTTTCAGTCACATAATGAACAGTGCAGCCAGCAAATCTATCTTTATTTTTAATAGCTTTAAAATGTGTATTTAAACCTTTATATTTTGGAAGAAGAGAAGGATGAATATTAATTATTTTTCCATTAAATTTTTTTATAAAATTTTTGGACAAAATTTTCATAAAACCAGCCAAACAAATAAGATTAATCTTTTCTTTTTTTAATAGATTTAAGATTTTTTTTTCAGTATCTTTAATATTGCTAAAATTAAATATTTTCTTTTTGATATTAAATTGATCTGCGTATTTTAAACCCCTTGCTTTAAGAACATTAGAAATTACTAAATTAATTGAAATAGGTGTTTTTTTTATTTTAGAAAATTTAATAAGATTTCTAAAATTACTACCAGTTCCAGAAATAAAAACAGCAGTTTTTAATTTTTTAAGACCAGTCAATTTTTCCATTAAGTTTAACTTTATTTTTTCCTGGAATTATTTTTCCAATAACATATGGCCTAAATGCTTTGGTAAAAAACTTTGTAATTTTACTTAAATTTTTAGGGTTCACTATTAAACAAAAACCAACACCACAATTAAATGTTTTTAACATTTCTCTATCATCTATATTATTATTTTTTAACCATTTAAAAATTTTTTTTGTTTTAACTTTATTTAAATCAACATCTGCAACCATGCCTTCTGGAATTATTCTTCTGATATTATCAGAAAGTCCACCACCAGTGATGTTTGCACATCCGTTTATAAGATTATTATCAATTAAATTCAAAACTTCCTCAACGTAAATTTTTGTAGGTCTTAGTAATTCTTTTTTTAAAAATTGATTATTTTTTAAATTAATTTTTTTTTTTTTAAGAATATATCGGATTAGAGAATATCCATTAGAATGCACACCACTAGAAGGTATGGCTAATATCAAGTCATTTTTTTTAATATTCTTTTTATTTAAAATTTTTTTTTCATCAACTAATCCCACGGCAAAACCAGCTATATCAAACTTTCCTTTTTCATAGGTTCCTGGCATTTCTGCAGTTTCTCCACCAACTAATTCACAGTTAGAAATCTTACAACCTTTTAATATTCCTTTAATAATGGGTTTCAATTTTTTTAAATCAATTTTATTAATCGATATATAGTCTAGAAACAATAATGGCTTTGCACCCTGTACAATCAGGTCATTCACACTCATTGCAACCAAATCAATCCCAATAGTGTTATATTTGTTAAGCGTGTTTGCTATTTCAATTTTTGTTCCAACACCATCAGTACAAGCTACAATTTTTGGCTTTTTAAAATTGTTTGGTATATCTGTGATAGAGCCAAAACCACCAATATTACTGAACTTCTTTTTGCCTTTATTATTTGATGAAATGCCCGATATAAATTTAACAAAATTGTCCGCAACATTTATGTTTACACCGCTTTTTTCGTAGGTAAATTTTTCTTTTTTCATTAGTATAAACTATGCAAATTTTTGATAAATTATTAAGATTACAAAAAGTATATATATTTTTTATTTCATTCGTTCTATTTATAATAATTTTTTCCACAACTTATTTGCATGCAAATTCATTTAAAGTATCTGATATTGAAATTTCGTCTCCATTTGACCTTAAATTTAATAAAATAAGGGTAATGGATAAAGGATTTCAAAATTCTTTTTTAAACTTATTAACCATGATTACAACCTCAGGTGATAAGAATAAAATAAAAAATACTACAGTTAAAGAACTTAAAGCCATGATTGATTCCTTCACAATCAGCGATGAAAAGTTTATCAATAATGAATATTTTGCAAAGCTAGAAACCACCTTTAATAAAAAAAAGGTTTTTAATTTTTTAGAAAGAAAAAATATATTTCCTTCAATACCCATTAAGAATAAAGTTTTATTAATACCAATATTAGTAGAAATAGAAACAGATAATATCTTTTTATTTGATAGTAATATTTTTTATGAAAAATGGAATAATGAAAGTAAAAACTATCAACTACTAGATTACTTATTACCAAGTGAAGACTTAGAAGATTTAAATAAAATTCAAGAAATATCTAAGTCAATTGATAGTTATAATTTTTTAAATTTGATAACAAAATATGATCTAGACGATTATATAATATTGATAATATATAAGGGTAAAAATGAAATCAACGTACTTTCTAAAATCAATTTAAATAACTCACTCAAGGTTTATAATCATAGATACTCTGGAATTAATTTAGATGATGATAAAGATTTTCAAAAAGTTTTAAAAAACCTGAAAATTACTTACGAAGATTATTGGAAAAAAAAAAATCAAATTAATACATCCATCAAACTTCCAATAACTGTATCTATAAACAGCAGAAGTCATAAAAAAATTATGCAATTAGAAGAGACATTAACTAATTTTGACTTAATATCGGATTTTTATATATTAAAAATTAATAGTGAGACCATTCAATACAGAGTAGTTTATAATGGCTCTCCTAAAAATTTTCTTAATAATATGAATAAAAATAATTTTGATTTAGATACAAAAAATAAAATCTGGATAATTAGATGAAAGATTTAAATCAATTATTACTAGATTTTAATTATAAACAAAATTTTAGACACGATGATTTTTATGTAGGAAAAAGCAATTATTATGCATTTGAATTGATAAATAAATGGCCAAAATGGGAAAAGAACTTTTTAAATATAAGTGGTGAAAAATATTCAGGAAAAACACATTTAATTAATATTTTTTTAAAAAATTTTAAGGGATTTCGTTTAGAGTCTAAATCATTAGATAATGAAAATCTAAAAAAAATTAAACTTTATCAAAATATAGTTTTAGAAGATCTAGACTTAAATATAGATGAAAAGCTTATTTACACTCTTTTTAATCTAATAGATCAAGATAATAAATTTTTAGTGATTACATCGACTATGCCAATAGCTGAAATTAACTTTCAATTAGATGATCTTAGATCAAGAACCAAAAACTGTCTTTTAGCTAAAATTGAAAATCCTGATGATGAATTAATGTTTGCTCTAATATTAAAAAATTTATCTGACAGGCAGATTACTTTAAACAAAAAGTTGATTAATTTTATCATTAAAAGAGTTGAGAGATCGTATGGCAAAATATTTGAATTCATATATAAAATTGACAAGATAAGTTTAAAAAAAAATAAATCAATCGACTTTAAAATTATTAATGAAGCACTAGAACAATAAATGAATAAGTACAGAACTCACAATTGTAATGAATTAATGCAAGATAACAGTGAACAAGAAGTTATATTATCTGGTTGGATTAATAAAAAAAGAGATCATGGAAATCTTCTATTTATAGATTTAAGAGACAATTATGGAATTACTCAGTGTATTATCGATAAGAGTAATGAAAACTTTAAGTTGTTAGAAAAAATTCAGTTAGAAAGTGTAATTAAAGTAAATGGAAAAGTCGTTAAAAGAAGTGCTGATACTATTAATTCTGAACTTAAAACAGGTGAAATAGAAGTTGATATTAATTCATTTGAAGTGCTTGGCACATGTAAAGAACTTCCAATGCCTGTATTTAGTGATCAAGAATATGCTGAAGAAATTAGGCTTAAATATAGATTTTTAGATTTAAGAAGAAAAAAAATTCATGACAACATTATATTAAGATCAAAAGTAATTGCATTTATCAGAAGTGAAATGTTTAAATTAGGTTTTTTGGAATTTCAAACACCAATACTGACTTCTTCAAGTCCAGAAGGAGCTAGAGATTTTTTAGTACCTAGTAGATTAAACCCAGGAAAATTTTATGCTTTGCCACAAGCACCTCAACAATTCAAACAATTAATAATGGTATCTGGTTTTGATAAATATTTTCAAATTGCCCCATGTTTTAGAGATGAAGACGCTAGAGCCGATAGAAGCCCAGGTGAATTTTATCAGCTAGACATGGAAATGTCTTTTGTTGAACAAGAAGATATATTTCAAGTTGTTGAAAAACTAATAGTTAATGTTTTCAAAAATTTTTCTTCAAAAAAATTAATGAAAGAAAAATTCCCAAGAATACCCTATGATGAATCTATGCTTAAGTATGGATCAGATAAACCTGACTTAAGAAACCCATTAATAATTTCTGATTTGTCTAATATATTTACTCGAGAAGATGTTACATTTGAAATATTTAAAAAACTTGTAAAATCTGGTTCTAAAGTAAGATGCATAGTAACTAAGAATACAAAAGAAAAGCCTAGAAGTTTTTTTGATAATATTGATAAATGGGCAAAAGAACAGGGTGCATCTGGCCTTGCTTATTTTACAATTGAGAAAAATGAAAATATTTCAGCAAAGGGTCCAGTGGGAAAATTTTTTTCAAAGGAAGCGTTAGAAGCAATCATGAAAATTACTGGAGCTGAAGTAGGAGATAGTATATTTTTTGCTTGTGGAAAAATAAATGATGTTGAAAAAATTACCTCTCAAGCCAGAGATAAAATTGCTAAAGATCTAGATTTAATTGATGAAAACATCTTTGCGTTCTGCTGGATTGTTAACTACCCAATGTTTGAAAAAAATGAAGTAACCAGTAAAATTGAATTTAGTCACAATCCTTTTTCAATGCCCCAAGGTGACATAAAAAATATTGATTTTGAAAACCCTCTCAATATTAAAGCTTATCAATATGATATTGTTTGTAATGGAATAGAGCTATCTTCTGGTGCAATTAGAAACCATGTACCTGAGTTAATGTATAAGTTGTTCTCAATTGCAGGCTATGAAAAGGCACAAGTTGACGAGAAATTTAGTGGCATGATAAATGCTCTTAGTTATGGAGCACCTCCTCATGGTGGTATAGCACCTGGAATAGATAGAATTGTAATGCTTTTAGCTAATGAGAAGAATATTAGAGAGGTTACAATGTTTCCAATGAATCAAAATGCCCAAGATCTAATGATGAACGCTCCCTCAGAAGTAAATGAAGAACAACTCAAAGAACTTGGTTTAGCTTTGAAACTCAAGAAATAGTATTACTTTTTCCCTTTTAAATTGATTTTGACGTCTGATAGATCAACAAGATTTTTTTTGTAATTATTTCTAACAAAACCTTTGCTCGAAATATCTCTTACAATTTTTAGTAATTGATTTTGATCTTCTGTATTTTCTTCCTCAAGTGTAGATAGATCAGATCCACCAATAGAAGGTGTATGAGCTAAATCTTCTCTATTTTGATAAGAAATGGCAAGCTCTCTGAAAATATAATCTAATATAGATGAAGCGCTCATTATTCTATCATTACCGTGTACTTTACCAGATGGTTCAAATTTAGTATCTACATACGCGCTAATGAATTCATCTAGCGGAACACCGTATTGAAGTCCTAGTGATATTGCTATCGCAAAATTGTTCATTAAAGCTTTAACCAACTCACCTTCTTTACTGGTATCAATAAAAATTTCACCTATTTTTCCATCTTCGTATTCACCAGTATGTAAATAAACTTTATGATCACCAATAGTAGCTTTTTGAATATAGCCTTTTCTTCTATCGGGCATGCTAAATCTTTTACTCACACTATCATTAATTTTTTTTACAAACGTAGTATTATTTTCCTTTGAAACATGCTTAGGTTGACTTTGTTCAGTTATAATATCTATTTTTTTAGTTTCAGTAACTTTATTGTTTGGGTCTAAACTTTTTGTTTTTCTTGTGTCAAGCTTAACATCCAAAACTTCAAATTTACCATCATCACGCTTTTCAAGATTTGCAAGCTCAGTCTCATTAATATCATCAAGAAAATGATTAACTTTAAAACTGCATGTATAATATGTTTCTACTAAGTATTTTGCCATAGTCCCTTAAATTAAATTTTATTATGAATCACAAGATATTTAATTTATATACAAATCCATACTTTAGTCTAATTTAAATTATACAATTTAGAATTGAAGATTTAGTAAAATTATATGTTGACATTTTTTAAAAAATTTTTTGTTTGGTGGGATCAAGAAACTCTTGGGACTAAGTTAAATACAATTTTTTCAGGAAAATATATTGGAAGTGACATTCTTGGAAATAAATATTATGAAAGTAATCAAGGAAAAAGATGGGTTATCTATAGTGGAGAGATTGATGCTTCAAAAATACCAAATGAATGGTATTCATGGATTCATTTTACAAAAAATAAGATAGAAAACAATCATGATTTAAAAAAGTATGATTGGCAAAAACCTCATCAATCTAATCAAACTGGTACAGAAAATTCTCATCACCCCAATAGACACAATGAACAAATTAAAAAAAAATATACCAGTTGGAAAAAATAAATATTTAATAATTTTAATTTATTTTTTTT
>CAJQSZ010000049.1 GCA_905618805.1 uncultured Candidatus Pelagibacter sp. | reverse complement strand
AATTGAGCTAATTTAATATCCTTATACGGATTATATCTACTTGGCGCTTTTGGTAATGCTGCTAGCAAAGCTGCATCATCATAGTTTAAATCACTAATAGGTTTATCAAAATACTCTAAACTTGCTGATGCAATACCATAGGATCCTTGTCCTAAATATATCTGATTCAAATACAGCTCTAAAATTCTCTCTTTTGACAGCACTCTTTCTATCCTGAATGCTAAGATTGCTTCTTTTATCTTTCTGTTTAAACTTACTTCGTTTGTTAATAGAAAATTTTTTGCAACTTGTTGAGTTATAGTTGAGGCCCCTTCCAATCTTTTTGATGAAACTATATTTGAAATATTATTAATGACAGCTCTCATAACTCCTTTGGCATCTACACCAGGGTGTGAAAAAAAATTTTTATCTTCAGCAGATAAAAATGAATTAATTACTTTTGTGGGAATTGCATTATAAGGTACAAATATTCTTTTTTCGGTTGAAAAATCATTTATAAGTTCTCCATTCCCAGAATAGACTTTACTTGAAACTGGTGCCTTATAATTCTTAAGAAACTTATAATCTGGTAAATTGTTAGAAAAAGCCCATAAAATAGCTAACAAAGAAAAGATGCCTAATAGACCGATACTTAAAACTAGTATAAGTATATTTTTAATAATTCGATGCATTTAGATTTAATATATATATAAATTTGTTAAAGTTAAGGCATCCGAGTTTAAAAAAATTTAAAATTATTTAAATAAAAAAATGAAACAATTAATCAAAAATATATGGAAAAAAATTTATACATTGATGCTTCGCATCCAAATGAAACAAGAGTTGTGCTTAAAAATGGTGAGAATATTGAGGATTACGAATACGAAGGCTTAAAAAACAATTTAATCAAGAATAACATTTATTTAGGTAAGGTTAGTAGAGTTGAACCATCTCTTCAGGCTGCCTTTATAAATTTTGGAAGAGATAGACATGGTTTTTTATCTTTTAATGATATTCAGTCAGACTACTATCAAATTCCACAAAATGATCTTGCTAAGATAAAAGAAGAAGAAGAAAGAGATAGAGAAGAACTTCAAAAGAAAAGTGAGAAAGAAGAAGAAAAAAATATTAATGATGGAAATTTAGATATTAACGATCCAGTTGATGTCAAACAAGAATCTGAAATTGACATCATAGCTTCTAATTCCCAGTCAGGAGATGGAGTAATTATAGATGAAAACTCTTCAGAAGAAATACAAATAATTGAATCAAAAAAACCAGAACCGAGATTCAGAACAAAAAGATATAAAATTCAAGAAGTTATAAAACCAAATCAGGTAATCTTAATTCAAGTGTTGAAAGATGAGAGAGGTCAAAAAGGAGCAGCTTTAAGTACTTTTATCTCTATAGCTGGAAAATATATAGTATTGATGCCTAACACACCAAAGGGTGGCGGTATATCTCGTAAAATCTTTAACCCTGGAGAAAGAAAAAAAATTAGAACAATTTTAAACGACATATCTATTCCACAAGAAATGGGACTTATCGTGAGAACTGCAGGATCAAATAAAACAAAAAATGATATAGATCATGACCTTCAAACATTAATAAAAACTTGGAATGAAATTAAAGAAACAGCTTTAGATTCAATAGCCCCATCACTAATTCATCAAGAAAGTGATATTATAAAAAGAACTTTGAGAGACTTATATGATGAAGATACGAACAGTATAGTGATTGAGGGAAACGAAGGTTATAAAAAAGCGCAAAATTTTATGAAAATGATGATGCCATCTCATGTAAAGAAAATAAAAAAATATAGAGAAAAAGTTCCATTATTTTTTAAAGAAAATATAGAAGAAAAACTAAATCAAATTTATGACTCAGAAATTAAATTAAAATCTGGTGGCTATCTAGTAATTAATCCAACAGAAGCTTTAGTTTCTATAGATATAAACTCTGGAAGTTCAATAAAACAAAAAAATGTTGAAAGTACTGCTTTAGATACTAACCTTGAAGCAGCAGAAGAAATATCAAGACAAATAAAAATTAGAGATTTATCTGGCTTAATAATTATTGACTTTATTGACATGTTAAGCTTTGGAAACAGGAGATTAGTTGAAAGAAAACTTAAAGAAAAATGTAGAACAGATAGAGCAAGAATTCAAATAGGAAGAATTAGTACCTTCGGATTGTTGGAGATGTCTAGACAAAGGTTACGAGAAAGTGCAGTAAAATGGAAGGTTACTCTCACCGATGAGTCCTTTGCTATGAAAATATTAAAATTAGTAGAAGTTAAAGCTGTTTTAACAAAGGCAAAACATGTTGAGTTAAAAATTTGTGAAAAAATTTCAGATTTCATGAAGGAAAATTTTATGGATGATTTAAAATATTTTGAGGATAAAAATAAGATAAAAATTGATATCTTAGCTGACAACTCTCTTATTATTCCCGAATATATAATTGATCTTCAGAATAATACCAAAAAAACAATAGAAACTGTTGAGTATATTGAAAAATTAAGAAATCTAGAGGAACTGAAGAAAGAAACCAAGTCTTTGGATGCCCCCCTTAAAAAAAAAATTTTTAAAAAGAAACCATTTTTTAAAAAAAAATTTTTTAAAAAACCAGCTGTTGTTTAAATAATTCCAGTTATCGGTGAAGATGCACTTCCGTATATAGATTTTTCTATACGTCCAGCTAAGAATGATTGTCTTCCAGCAATAACTCCATTTTTGAATGCTAAAGCCATTTCAAATGGTTTTTTAGCTTTGGCAATTGCTGTATTAGCTAATACTCCGTCACAACCTAATTCCATAGCAATGACTGCATCTGAAGCCTGACCTAGGCCAGCATCAATTATTAAAGGGAGCTTTGTCTGACTTCTTATAATTTTAATATTTGTAGCGTTCTGTATTCCAAGCCCCGATCCTATAGGTGCTGCTAAAGGCATGATTGCGCAAGCTCCAACATTTTCTAATCTTTTTGCCATTAATGGATCATCATTACAATATACCATTACCTTAAAGCCTTCTTTGGTCAAAACCTCTGTGGATTTTAAAGTTTCAATCATATCGGGAAATAAATTTCTTTTGTCTCCCAGTACTTCAAGTTTTACTAATTTCCACCCACCAATTTCTCTTGCTAATCTTAATGTTCTAAGAGCTTCTTCAGAATTAAAACATCCTGCTGTATTTGGAAGGTAGGTAATTTTTTTTGGGTCAACATAGTCCATTAATAATGGTTTTTTTTTGTCTGAGATATTAACACGTCTAACCGCTACTGTTACTAATTCTGCACCTGATAATTTTATAGCTTTTGCACATTCGGTCATGCTTTTATATTTTCCAGTACCAACTATTAACCTAGAATTAAAATTTTTTTTAGCTACTGTTAACATATCTTTTTTCATTTTTATCCACCTCCAATAAAATGAACAACTTCAATTTTATCATTTTTTTTTAGTTTAATATTTTTTATTTTATTTTTATCTATTATTTCTTGATTTAATTCAATTGCTACTTTTTGAAGAGGAATTTTTAGTTGTTTTAGAAAAAATGAGAGGCTTAAATTTTCATTTATCATTAAAAATTTGCCATTTATCTTAATTTTTATTTTTTTTATTTTTTTCATAATGTATAAGAATTAAATGAGTAATAATATTATAATTATTAATGGCCCTAATCTTAATCTATTAGGTGAAAGAGAACAATCACAATATGGATCTATAACTTTTGATCAGCTGAAAGAAAATTGTTTAGGCAAAGCTAAAAAGCTAGATATTAATTTGGAGTTTTCTCAATCAAATATAGAAGGTGAAATAGTTACAGCTATACAGGATGCTAAAAGTAAATTTGATGGCATAATTATTAATGCTGCTGGTTTTACTCATACATCTGTTGCAATTAGAGATGCTTTAGATATTTATAAAAAACCAATTATTGAACTTCACATGTCAAATATATATAAAAGAGAAGAGTTTAGACATAAATCTTTAATCAGTGCTATTGCAACTGGTGGAATATTTGGTTTAGGTGATAATGGTTATATTTTAGCCATAATTGCAATGCAAAACATGTTAAAAAAATGAAAATAGATAAAAATATTATTAAAGAATTAACTGATTACTTAAATGAGTTTAATTTAACTGAAATTGAATACACAGATAAGGATACCAAAATCAAAGTATCTAAATGGGTTGTGCCAAATTCTAGTGAAACAGTAAATGTTGCGGCCTCTACTTCAACATCAACCGAAGCAAAACCTAAAGCTATATCAGGGACTGAAGTTAAGTCTCCCATTGTAGGTACCGCTTATCTTGCAGTAGAACCTGGAGCAAAAAAATTTGCAGAAGTTGGTAAAAAAATTAAAAAAGGTGAAACGGTTATGATAGTTGAAGCTATGAAAACTATGAATCATGTCCCCTCTACTGCTGATGGAGTTATAAAAGAAATTTGTGTAGAAGATGGCCAACCTGTTGAGTATGGTCAAACTATTATTATTGTTGAATAATGTTTAAAAAAATTCTAATTGCAAACCGTGGGGAAATTGCTGTTAGAGTTATACGTGCCTGCAAAGAATGGGGAATAGCAACCGTTGCTGTACACTCAGACGTAGATAGGGATAGTATGCATGTCAGGCTTGCTGATGAAAGTGTTTGCATTGGCTCTCATCAACCTGCAAATAGTTATTTAAATATACCTGCATTAATGTCCGCAATTGAACTTACAAAAGCAGAAGCTGTTCATCCTGGCTATGGCTTTTTATCTGAAAATGCAAACTTTGCTAAAGTTCTAGAAGAAAATAATATTAAATTTATTGGTGCATCATCAAAACTTATAAAGATGATGGGGGATAAAATTCAAGCAAAAAAAATTGCTAAAGAACATGGTCTACCTATTATTGAAGGTTCAGAGGGCGG
This sequence comes from uncultured Candidatus Pelagibacter sp., assembly GCA_905618805.1. GTDB lineage: Bacteria > Pseudomonadota > Alphaproteobacteria > Pelagibacterales > Pelagibacteraceae > Pelagibacter. Next base: position 1,117 of record CAJQSZ010000049.1, on the reverse strand, counting down.
TGTAACAGATATAAAAGCAGCAAAAGAACTTTGTAAAAATATTGGATTTCCAGTATTAATCAAAGCCTCTGGTGGTGGTGGTGGCAAAGGTATGAAGATTGTTCATAAAGAAGAAGAATTTGAAACATTATTCTTAACCGCAAAATCTGAAGCAAAAAAATATTTTGGTAATGATGAAGTATATATTGAAAAATTTTTTCAAAATCCAAGACATATAGAGGTTCAAGTACTATCTGGGAAAAACAGAACTGTTCATTTACATGAAAGAGACTGCTCTGTGCAAAGAAGGCATCAAAAATTAATAGAAGAAACTCCTAGCCCAGTTTTAACAGATGCGATTAGAAAAGATCTTTTTGAAAGAACTATAAATATGGTTAGTAAGATTGGTTATGAGGGTGCTGGAACAGTTGAATTTATTTATGAAGATGGAAAGTTCTATTTTTTGGAAATGAATACTCGAGTTCAAGTTGAACATCCAGTTACAGAAATGGTCACTGGTATTGATATAATTAAAGAACAAATTTGGATTGCCTACACTGGTGAAACTGCTTTGAAGCAGAGTGACATTATCCCAAGAGGACATGCTATTGAGTGTAGAATTAATGCTGAAGATGCTAGTAAAAATTTTCAACCTTCACCTGGTACTATAGGCATGTGTCATCAACCATCTGGCTTTAGAACAAGAGTTGATGGAGCAATATTTCAAGGTTATAAAGTAACACCATATTATGACAGTCTGATTTGTAAAGTAATTGTACAAGGTAGAAACAGAACTGAAGCAATTCAGAGAATGAACAGATCATTAGATGAATTTGTAATTGAAGGTATCACAACAACGATACCTCTCCACAAGATATTACTTAGTCACAAAAAATTTATTGAATCTGACTTTAATGTTGGTTGGTTAGATAATGAAAAAGTTATTTAGTAACATTTAGTAAGCCAGATATTATAAACTGGGTGATCAAAAGGATTTATTGTTGGACTTGAAGAAAAAGTCCATCCATTAAAAATAAAAACTTCATCTTTATTTTTAATAGTTAGATCTTTAACTTGAATGTATGCAGTTATTTCTGGATTATCATCGAACTCAGAATTTTTGCATTTCAAACTTTTT
>CAJQSZ010000048.1 GCA_905618805.1 uncultured Candidatus Pelagibacter sp. | reverse complement strand
AAACATTACATTTCTTTCAATTTTTAAAGCTGAAAATAAAGAGCTGTTCATATCAGCCCAAGTATATACAAATTCATTATTAAATATTTTCTGTATCTGATTTTTGATTTCGTCAATATTAGATGGATTATTCAAATAAATTTCTAAATTTCTTTTTCTTTTATCTAGATCAAAAAAGCTTTCCAGCGTATCAAGGTTTATAAAAGCTATGTTGGCATCAAAATCTGCCAAACCACTATCAAAAATTGAACTTATAATAAAAGTTTCTTGCTTAGGTAAACTCCCAATAATTGTTTCAATGCCTACAGGGGACATAATTGATACTCTGTCACCTATGTTAAGTCCTAAATTAAAACTTAATTCTTTACCTATTGATATTGAGTTTTCTAATAACTGATTTGATTCACCAATTAACTTACTTTTTTTAACAACATCAAGTTTTGAAAAATCTTTACTATTATAACCTCGTAAAACTAGTCCTTTAGTATAATCTTTACTAATAACAATAGCCTCACCAGAATTACTGAAAATTAAATCTTTTGAAATTAGTTTTAAGTTGTTGTCATCAAGCTTATCTAAACTAATTGAGTCTTCATAAGGTTTAACTGTTACATGTGCGTTAAATCCAACAATTTTACTAATTAGCTCAGTTCTAAAACCGTTCATAACTGACATAACAATAATCAGTACCGCTACACCTAAACTTATTCCAATAAATGAAAAGATAGAGATTATATTTAAAAAGCCATCTTTTTTTCTCGTTTTTAGATATCTAAACGTAATTTCTTTTTCTAATGTAGAAATCAATTTTTTTCTTTTAGTTCAGTTAAAATTTTAGTTATTTGGTCTAACGTTAAATTCCTAGGGTCTTTTCCAATTTCTTTAAACTCTAATAGGTCACCTTCTGATTTTTTTCCTATAATGATTTGATACGGGACACCAATTAAATTAAATTTCTTGATTTTAGATGAGAGATTTTCATCCATATCATCAATAATTGTATCAATATTATTGCTTTCAAAGTGTTTAAAAAGACTAGTAGCCTTATCCAGTGCAGATTTATCATTTTTATTAATCATTGGAATTATAGCGAGTTCATATGGTGCTACAGAAAATGGCCATTTCATAATTTCATTTTTCTCATCATATTTTGCTTCTATAATGGCACCAACAAGTCTTGAAACACCAATTCCATATGATCCCATTTTAACAAAGTCTTTTTTACCACCAGGAAGATCTACAGCTGCATTTAGAGCTTTTGAATACTTATCTCCAAAATAAAAAATGTGACCTACTTCAATACCTTTTGTAATCAGTCTATTTTCCTCAGATACTTTTTCTTCAAACTCAACTTTATCAAATTTTTCATCAGCTACAGAGTAATATTGTTCATATTTTTTTCTTAAGTCTTCTAAAGATTGTCTATCCATTATTGAACCTTCGCTGTCTAAATCAAAAACCCTTTTATCTGTAAAAATTTTACTTTCACCTGTATCTGCTAAAATAATAAATTCATGAGAAAGGTTTCCACCAATAGGTCCTGTATCTGCTGCCATTGGAATAGCTGAAAGTTCCAATCTTTTAAAAGTTTTTAAATAAGAAAAAAAGAATTTATTATATGAGAAAGCTGCATCTTCGTCGTTTACATCAAATGAATATGCATCCTTCATATAAAATTCTCTACCTCTCATTATTCCGAATCTTGGTCTAACTTCATCTCTAAATTTCCATTGTATGTGATACAATAATTGTGGCAGTGATTTGTACGATTTAATACTTGTTCTAAATATGTCAGTGACTAACTCTTCGTTAGTTGGTCCATAAAGCATTTCTCTACCCTGTCTGTCTTTAATTCGAAGCATTTCATCTCCATAGTCGTCGTAACGACCACTTTCTTTCCAAATATCGCTTGGTTGAATTGTTGGCATAAGTATTTCTTGGGCACCAATTTTATTTTGTTCTTCTCTTACTATTTGTTCAATTTTTTTCATCACCTTAAAACCTAAAGGTAGCCAAGAATAAATACCTGCAGAAGATTGCTTAATCATTCCTACTCTGAGCATTAATTGATGTGATTTAATTTTTGCTTCTGATGGGTTATTTTTTAATATTGGTATGAAAGATTTTGAAATGTACATTTTAACTAATTATATATCTTAAATTTAAATATTCATATTTTATCAATAAATAAATTATCACGAAAATAACAGTTGTAATACCAGTACAATAAATAAATTTTTTTAACATTTTAGGATTTTCTGGAGAACCAGCGTCTTCACCTTCAATTTTAACCGATTTTAGTCTATTTACGTCAATTGGAAGAATTGTAAAAAAAACTATCCACCAGATTATAATATAAATTATAGCAAGACCTGTTGCACTCATCTAGATTCTTACAAGATTGATATTTATAAATGGTCTTTTACCAGTCAATTCTTTAGCACATTTTCTACATGTAATTTTTAATGCATCAATTAAATTGTATTCTTGTTTTTTACTTTTTATAGAAAAGGTTCTGGTTGTTTTTTCTATTGCTTCTTCTAATTCATAAATAAATTCGTCAGTATCATATACGGGCAACCCTCTAAAGGTTAATACGGGTCTTTTATGAATATTACCCTTAGGCGTAATTAAGATTGTCACTTCCATATATCCATTAGCAGCTATATTTTTTCTATCTTTAATTGATTGAGCATCTTCCTCAACACTCATATTTCCATCTAAATAGAGTCTACCACTTGGAGCTTTATCAAAAACATGTGGCTTACCTGGAGCTAATTTTACAATATCACCGTTTTCTACTTGAACGGGGTGTGGAACTTTCATTTCATGTGCAAATTTCATATGTTCAATCATATGTCTATGTTCTCCATGAACAGGAACTGCACATTGAGGTTTAATCCAATCATACATTTCTCTTAGATCATCTCTATTTGGGTGGCCAGAAACATGAACAAATTCACTTTCCTCTGAAATAACTTCAATACCATCCCTAACTAATTGATTTTGTAATTTGTATAATTTTTTTTCATTACCTGGAATAATTTTAGATGAAAAAATAACAGCATCATCTTTTTCGATAAATACATCTGGATGAGTATAACTTGAAATTCTCATCAATGCTGCCATGGGCTCACCTTGGCTACCAGTACAAAGATAAACTATTTTTTCTCTAGAAATCTTTTTAGCTTCACGAGCATCTATAGGTTCAATAACATTTTTCAAATACCCACATTGTCTTGCTGCCTTAAATATTCTATGCATGGATCTTCCAACTAGAGATATTTGTCTACCAGTTTTTTCTGCACAATAGAAAGCTGTTTCCATACGTGCAACATTTGATGCAAAAGAAGCCATAACTATTCTTTTTTTAAGGCTACCCATAATATTTAATAAACTTTTTCTAACATCTAGTTCTGAACCAGCTTTTCCCATACTAAATACATTTGTTGAATCACAAACCATAGCAAGGACACCTTCTTTACCAATTTCTTTAAGCCTGTCAGAATTAATTTTTTCACCAATTAATGGTTCTGGGTCAATCTTCCAATCTCCAGTATGTAATATTACACCAGCTGGAGTTTCAATTCTAAGACCATTAGGTTCAAGGATTGAGTGGGTTAACGTGATGTACTCTATCTTAAATGGATCTAAATCTACTGTTCCATTTAATTGAACTATTTTAAGATAATTAGTTGCGTCAATATTCTTTTCTTTAAGTTTTTCTTTTATTAAGACTGCAGTAAATGGAGTTGCAAAAATTTTACATTTTAATTGAGGCCAAAGATGTGCAATTGCTCCTATATGATCTTCATGTGCATGGGTTAAAATAATTCCTAAAAGATCTTCTTTTTTATCCACAATAAATCCAGGATCTGGGTAAATCAGATCAATTCCTGGCAAGGTGTCATCTGCAAATGTAACTCCTATATCAACCATGATCCATTTATGTTCACCTGGTTTTCCATAGGCAAACAGGTTCATATTCATACCAATTTCTCCTGAGCCTCCTAAGGGGCAAAATAATAGTTCATCTTTCATATCTATTTAATTAAAGTAGTTGCTCTGATTAGTCCGTTAATTGTAATGTCTTTATTTAATATAACTTTCGTTTTTGTTGAATTTTTGAATAAATTAGAGAATCCTCCAGTAATAATTATTTTAAAGGACATCTTGGTCTCTTTCTTAATTAAATTAATAATATTGTCAATTAAACCCTCATAACCCCAAAAAAAACCAGCTCTAACAGCGCTAATAGTGTTTAAACCAACAACATTATGTGTTTTTTTTAGACTAATCTTAGGAATTTGTGTTGCTTTATCAGTCAACGTATCAAGTGAAAGCTTAACACCAGGTGCAATAACACCACCATGATAAGTATTTTTAATTAAAACATCAAATGTTGTGGCAGTCCCAAAATCTAAAATTATAAAATTATCTTTATTATTAATGACGCTAATTGCGTTAGCCAATCTATCTGATCCAATTTGTTTATAATTAACCTTAATCTTAATTAATTTATTTAACTTAAGTTTCTTAAGTTCTTTACATTCAATTTTATAAGTTTTGTTAAAAAAGTTTTTAATTTCATTGAATGACTTTGGAACAACACTGCAAAATAGACATTTATGAATTACTTTATCTTTTAAACTTAAACTGGATAGAGACCTTTTAAGTAAAGAAAGGTTTATTTTTTTTGTTATCAAGGTAACTCTTTTAATAATAATATTTTTAGAGTTTACCAAGCAAATTTTAGTTTCTGTATTTCCTATATCACCAACAATAATCATTTTAAATTTCTATCTAGGTTTTTTATATTAAATTTAGGAAACTTTGGAATAAAAGTTTCATAAATCTTTTTTAGTTTTAATGCTGTGTAATTAGGAGTAATTTTTACACCAGTTAAATCAAAAAGGTTTGTAGTAACATAATTCTTTATAGAAGGACTCTTAATCAAATTTATACCTATCCCAACTATAATAAATGTTTTACCTGATTTAGATAATGTTTCCTGCAATATACCTGAAATTTTCATATTATTTATTAATAAATCATTTGGCTTTTTAATTGTAATTTTATCTTTATAAAAATTTGATAATAATTTTTTAACCAAAAGACAGTTTATTTTTGTCAAATTTTTTAATGACAATTCAACCATGTTAACTTGGAAAAAAATACTAACAAATAAATTTCCTTTAAAAGAAGTCCATTTTTTACCATATTGACCCCTACCTCTTATCTGTTTCTCGGCAATTACAATCCCAGATTTATTATTGGTATTTTTAATTATATGAAATGCTCGGTCGTTTGTACTATTTATGATTTTAAAATTAAACTTTTTAAGCTTCATTAAATTATATTAATACTAGAGACAATTTCCACTAATTTGCTAGGAAAGATAAAATATAGGAGGATTAATAACGTTGAAAAAGCTAATGATATTTTCAACCAAACACTATGATCTGTGTCATATTTTTCGCTTTCTTTATCAAAATAAATAACCTTAATTATCCTTAAATAATAAAAGGCAGCAATCACAGTTGATAACAAACCAACAATTGCTAAAAAATACATTGATTGCTCGATTACAGACTTAAATACATAAAACTTAGCAAAAAAACCAGCCAACGGTGGAATGCCAGCCAATGAAAAAAGTATAACAAGTAATGATAAGGATAAAACTGGATGGTTTTTTGACAGTCCAGATAAATCATCTATAGTTTCAAAATACTGATCATTTCTTTTCATCATAAATAAACAACTGAATAATCCAAGATTCATTACCATGTAGATAGAAATATAAACTATAGATGATTGAATACCCTCGTTTGTCCCAACAGAAAGTCCTGCTAAAGCATACCCAATATGACCAATAGAACTATACGCTACTAGTCTTTTTAAATTACTCTGCCCAATCGCTGCAACAGCTCCAAATATCATTGAAGCAATTGATAAAAAAATTATGATAGGTTGCCATTGATCAATCATATTAAAAAATGGGACATATAAGAATCTAATAAAGACAGTTAAAGCCGCAACCTTAGGAACTACAGCAAAAAATAATGTTACAGAGGTTGGTGATCCTTCATAAACATCCGGCGCCCACATATGAAATGGTACAGCTGAAATTTTAAATGCTAATCCAACTAAGATAAAAACTATTCCAAATGTTAATCCATAATGTGTAGAATCTATTGAATTACCAATAATATTAAAATTAGTTGATCCAGAAAATCCATAGATTAGAGAACAACCATAAAGCAATAAACCAGAAGAAAGTGCACTTAATACAAAGTATTTAAGACCAGACTCAGATGATTTTAATTGATCTCTATTAAATGATGCCAAAACATATAAGGCTAATGACTGTAATTCGAGTCCAATATAAAAAACCATAAGATCATTAGAGCTAATCATAACCATCATTCCTAAAATTGAACAAAGGATCAAGATTGGATATTCTATTAAGAAAATTTGAGATATTTTTAAATATTTTGTTGAAATTGATAAAACAAAAGCTCCACCTACAATTGTAAGGATTTTCATTAAAGATGAGAGATTATCAATTACATAACTATTACCAAATAAAGTTGTAGTACTGTTAAAAGGATTTTTTAATATCAAGATTCCAGTAATCAGTAAAAGTCCTATTGAAAGATTATGAATTAAACTAGAGCTATTTTTTTTAAAAACGCCCAAAATCAATAAAAACATTATCGATAAAGAGATAAAAATTTCAGGAGAGATCAAATTTAAATTATTCATTACTTTTGCACCTCAGGACCAAACATATTTAGGTTAAAATTATACATTTCAATTAAGTTATATACCGATACTTCAATTGTATTAATAAGAGGTTCTGGGTAAAAACCAAAAAATAATATTGGTATAGCTAAACTCCACAAAATAAATTTTTCTGAATTATCTAAATCAGGTATTTTTAAAAGATCTTTGTTTACTAAATTTCCAAAAATAACTCTTCTATATAACCATAACATGTATGCAGCTCCAAAAATGACCCCAAAGCTAGCAATAACTGCCACTAAAAAATTATCTTTAAATGCACCCATTAAAATTAAAAACTCACCAACAAAGCCACTTGTTCCAGGTAATCCTAATGCAGCTAAGGTAAATAACATAAACAGAATTGAGTATTTAGGCATCACTGAAACTAGACCTCCATAAGTTTTAATCAATCTTGAATGCATACGATCATAAACTACACCAACACATAAAAATAATGCAGCAGAAACAAGTCCATGACTAATCATTTGAATTATACTTCCTTCAATACCCTGTTGTGTGATTGTAAAAATTCCTAATGTTACAAAACCCATATGAGCAACAGAGGAATATGCTATTAATTTTTTCATATCTTCCTGCATTAGGGCAACAAGAGATGCGTAAATAATTGCAATTAAACTCAGTGCATAAACTAATGGAGTAAATAATTCAGAAGCTACCGGAAACAAACCTAAAGAAAATCTAATAAAACCATACCCAGCCATTTTTAAAAGAATAGCAGCCAGTAGAACCGATCCAGCAGTTGGAGCTTCAACATGGGCATCAGGTAACCAAGTGTGAACAGGCCACATAGGAGTTTTGACAGCAAAAGAACTAAAAAATGCAAACCATAATAAGTTTTGGTATTTTGTGTCTATGCCCAACTCATACAGTTGCACTATATCGGTTGTACCAGCAATCCAATAAATTGAAATTATTGCAACTAACATCAAAACAGAACCAAGCAACGTATATAAAAAAAACTTAAAGGCAGAGTAAACTCTTTTTTCACCTCCCCAAATTCCAATAATCAAAAACATAGGGATTAATCCTGCTTCAAAAAATAAATAAAATACAACTAGATCAAGTGAACAAAAAACCCCAACCATTAAACTCTCCATTACCAATATGGCAATAAGAAAATCTCTTAACCTTACTTTAATTGTATTGTTAACAGATATTATACACAATGGAGTAATAAGTGTTGTTAGAATTATAAAAAGAATTGAAATTCCATCTATGCCCACTTTATAATTAACGAACCCCTTTAACCATTCTCTATTTTCAACAAATTGAAAGGTTGATGTAGACGGGTCAAATAAATACCACAAATAAATTGAAATTAAAAAATTAACAAAAGAGGTAAACAAAGCAACATATTTTCCTGTATTTGAATTTTTATCTTTTGAAAATAATAGAAATAAAGCTCCAATAGTTGGTAAAAGAATTAAAGATGATAAAATTGGAAAATTCATTATTGTAAAATTAGAAATGTTAATAATCCAGAAAGACCAATCAATATCATAAAGGCATATTGATAAATAAATCCACTTTGAAATTTACTAGCTCTTAATGATAAATTCTTAATTAGTAGGGAAAGACCATCAGGTCCAAACTTATCAATAATTTTTATATCAATTGTTTTCCAAAAGAATAATCCTATTTTTTTTGAAGATTTGACAAATAAGATTTCGTATAATTCGTCAAAGTACCATTTATTAACTAAAAAATTGTATAAAGGTCTATTAAATTGAACAATTTGATTTGGTAATTCTTTATTTTTTATAAATAAATAATAAGCCATTGGAATAGATAAAAGGACAAGTATAGGTGTAATCAAAATAATCCATAAAGGTGGATGATCTGCACTTAACGGAATTAGAAATTTAATAGACTCTCCCCAAAAGTGATTTTCTCCCCCATGACCAATAAATAAATCTTTAAATAAAAACCCTGCAAAAATTGCTCCAACTGCTAATAAAATCAAAGGTATAAGCATAATCATAGACGACTCATGAATTTCTTCAATTTTCAATTTTTTATTATTATAAGTTCCATGAAATGTTTTAAAAATTAATCTCCATGAATATATTGAGGTAAGTAAGGCTGTTAAAATACCAACACCAGCAGCATAATAACCTACTGTATTACCTCTAAGATAGGCAAATTCTATAATTGCGTCTTTTGAATAAAAACCAGAAAGAAAAGGGAAGCCTGTAAGAGCCAGTGTCCCAATAATCATTAAAATCCAAGTATAAGGTAACTTTTTATACACGGCACCCATTTTATTAATATCTTGTTCATCCTTAAATGAGTGGATTACAGATCCTGATCCTAAGAAAAGCAATGCCTTAAAAAATGCATGAGTAAACAAATGAAACATTGCAACATTATAAGCACCAACACCAGCTGCAAAAAACATATAACCTAACTGACTGCATGTTGAATAAGCAATTATCTTTTTAATATCCGTTTGAACTAAAGCTACAGTTGCAGCAAAAAAAGCAGTTGTCATTCCAACTACAGTAATAATGTTTAAAGTTAATGGAGAATATTCAAAAATTGGTGAGCACCTAACAATCAAAAAGACTCCAGCCGTAACCATTGTAGCGGCATGTATTAATGCAGATACAGGTGTAGGACCTTCCATAGCATCAGGTAGCCATGTGTGTAAAAAAATTTGAGCTGATTTACCCATAGCTCCTATAAATAAAAGGATACAAATTAGATCAATGGCCTTTATATATATTCCTAAAAATAATAATTCTTTGTCAATAATTTGTGGAATTTGTTGAAATACCTCAGAGTAATTAACGGTACCAAATAGGTAAAAAATTAAAAATATTCCTAAGGCAAATCCAAAATCACCCACTCTATTTACTACAAAAGCTTTTATAGCAGCTGCATTTGCTGAATCTTTTTTATACCAAAAGCCAATTAAAAAATAAGAACAAAGACCAACACCCTCCCAACCAAAAAATAATTGAAGAAAATTATCAGATGTTACCAACGTTAACATTGCGAAAGTAAAGAGAGAAAGATATGCCATAAATCTTGGTTTATGTGGATCGTAAGACATATAACCAATTGAATAAATATGAACTAGTGAAGAAACCAGAGTTACGACAACAAGCATTACCGAAGATAACGCATCTACTTTAATAGACCAATTTACATCAAGTGTTCCTGAATTAATCCAAGTAGCAATAACTACATTATTTTCATATCCATTAACAATAACTTGATAAAATAAAGTTAAAGATATCAGTGCTGAAATCGAAACAAATACACTGGTGATTATCTCTGAATTTCTATCACCTATAAATTTACCAAAAAAACCAGATGTAATAGATGCTAATAGTGGAAGAAATAATAATGCAAATTCCATATTAACCCTTCAAACTATTTATCTCTTCAACTCTAATTGTTGATGAGTTTCGATAATAAACTACTATTATTGCTAAACCTATGGCAGCTTCCGCAGCAGCTACAGTTAATATAAAGAGAGTAAAAATTTGTCCAGTTATATCATTCAAAAAAATAGAGAAAGCTACCAAATTAATATTCACTGCTAATAAAATAAGTTCAATACTCATTAATATTACTATGATATTTTTTCTATTTAAAAAAATGCCAATTATACCAATGGTAAATATTATCGCTCCTAAAGTAAGGTAATGACCCAAACCTACATCAATCATCAGATTTAACCCCTTGATTACTTGGAACATCTATTAATTCAACACCATCGGATCTCTCTCTTGATATTTGACTAAAATAACTTTGTCTTTTGACACCAGATCTTTGCCTAAAAGTAAGAACAATAGCCCCTATCATTGCAACTAATAAAATCATTCCACTTAATTGAAAGATATGTATGTAGTCTGTATACAAAACAAAACCAATAGCATGGGTATTACTAATGCTATTATCTATATTTAATGACAAAGATGAAACGAGATCTGGTTTATATTTCCACCCACTAATAACAATAATTAATTCAAAAAATATAATAGTACTAATAATTAATCCAACTGGAATATGTTTTGAGCTTTCTCTAGCACTGAACCATTGGTTTTTTTGTTGAGCAACGTTAAGCATCATCACAACAAATAAGAATAGGACCGCGACTGCTCCAACATAAATAATTAACATTATCATGCCAAGAAATTCAGCACCTATCATAATAAATAAACAAGAAATACTAATGAAATCTAAAATTAAAAAGAAGACAGAATGAACAGTGTTTTTAGATACTGTAACCATAATTGCAGAAACAATTGCTATAAATGAAAAAATATAAAAAAAAATTGCGTGCGCTAACATAATAATTATCTATAAGGTTTGTCAGCTCTAATATTTGCAGCTAAGATATTTTCCCACCTATCTCCATTATCCAAAAGTTTTTCTTTATTATAATAAAGTTCTTCTCTGGTTTCTGTTGAAAATTCAAAATTTGGTCCTTGAACTATTGCGTCTACAGGGCAAGATTCTTCACAAAGACCACAGTAAATACACTTCATCATATCGATATCATACCGAGTAGTTTTTCTACTACCATCCGCTCTCTCAGAAGATTCAATTGTAATTGCTTGAGCTGGACATACAGCTTCGCATAATTTGCAAGCAATACATCTTTCTTCACCATCAGGGTATCTTCTTAAAGCGTGTTCACCTCTAAATCTTGGGCTAATTTTTCCTTTTTCAAAAGGATAATTTATTGTTTTTTTTGGTTTAAAGAGTTCTCTTAACGCAATAGTAAGACCTCCTAAAAAATCTAACATAAAAATTGTTTTAAATATTCTTGAAATTTTCATAATTAATTAGTTGGTAGTAGGTTAAAGTAAAATAGGTAACTTGAAGTAAAAACTACCCACGTTAAAGATAAAGGTAAAAAAATTTTCCAACCAAGTCTCATCAGCTGATCATATCTATACCTTGGTACAATAGCTTTTACCAATGCAAATAGTATAAAAAGAAATAAAATCTTAAAGATCAACCAGATAGGACCTGGAATTAAAGTGAATGGGTAAATTTCAATTGGCGACAACCATCCACCTAAAAAAAGAATTGATCCCATTGCGCACATAAGAAGAATATTTGCATACTCTCCTAACCAAAACATTGCATACATCATTCCAGAATATTCAGTTTGATATCCTGCAACAAGCTCTGCTTCTGCCTCTGGTAAATCAAATGGTGGACGATTAGTTTCTGCCAAAGCCGAAATAAAGAAAATTACAAACATTGGAAATAATGGAATTACAAACCATAAGTTTTCTTGGGCCATAACTATATCGTTTAAGTTTAACGAACCAACACAAAGCAAAACATTAATTATAATAACACCAATTGAAACTTCGTAAGACACCATTTGAGCTGCTGATCGAATTGCACCTAGAAAAGGATATTTTGAATTTGAAGCCCAACCACCCATAATAATTCCATAAACACCTAAAGAAGAAACTGCAAATAAATAAAGAATACCGACGTTGATATCAGCTAGCACTTGAGTTGCACTAAAAGGAATAACCGCCCAAGAGATTAATGCCAAAGTCATGGTAACAATTGGTGCTAATATAAATATTATTTTGTTAGAACTCGATGGAATAATAACTTCTTTAAATATATATTTTAGTGCGTCAGCTAAAGATTGAAGTAAACCAAAAGGTCCAACAACATTGGGTCCTTGTCTTTTTTGAACAAAGGCCCAGATACGACGATCAAGCCAAACAACCATTGCAACAGAAACAAGAACTGGAACTAATAAAAATAAGATTTTATATGTCTCTGAAAAAATTATACTTAAATAGTTCATTTTATTAACCTTCAGTGCCCGTTAATTTTAAATTTGTCTTAGCACTCTTGCATTCAAACATAGTTTTTGAAGCTCTTGCTATAGCATTTGAGTAATAATAATCTTGATTATTAACTTTTAAAATATCTTGCTTAAATTCTAAATTTTCAACATTAGAAGATTTAATAGATTTATTTTTTTCAATATATAAATTAATTTGATTAAGCAAACTGCTATCTAATTCGTCTTTATCATTAAATAGTTTTCTGTGATTCATTGCTTCTGCTAATTCATTAATTATCAACCAATCTTCCTTAGCTTCTTCTGGTGGATAAGAGGCCTTAAAAGCTTTTTGTATTTTACCTTCTAGGTTTGTATAGTAACCATTTTGCTCTGTGTATGCAGCACCTGGAAGTATAATGTCTGCAATCTCTGCTCCTTTATCCCCATGACTTCCTTGATAAATTATAAATTCATTCTTCTTTTCAAATTTAAGATTATCTACTCCTAATAGATAAACAATTTCAAACATATGATTTTCTAAATCTTTAAGTACTTCGTTTGAGCCATCTACCGTTTTATATAAACCTAAATCAAAACTACCAACTGTAGATGCGTTTTCTGAAATTGTATTTAAAGAATTCCATTCTTCTGATATTTTATTATTTTTCTCTAAAAAAGATTTAACCGACTCAACAATATATTTTGCAGATTTACTTTTTAGAGATGACTGTCCGAAGATAATTAAAGGTTTTTTAGCTTCTTTAATTAAGCTTGATACTTCATGGTTATCCTCTGTAATTTTTTTAATATTCTCAATATCACCATCTAAAGACTCGTATGGGTAAGTCAAATCTCCGACATCATTCAAAGAAATAATTTTTGTTTTATTTTGCAGGTATGCTTTTCTAATACGTGCATTTAAAATTGTTGCTTCATACCTAGGATTACTTCCTATAAGTAAGATAAAATCTGCTTCTTCTATCCCATTTATTGTTGAATTGAATAAATAGTTTTCTCTTTTTTTAGGATTCAAATATGTGTGATCTCTTCTTGATTCAACGTTGTATGAACCCAGTGTTTTATTGAAAAATTCTTTAAATAAATACAGTGTTTCCATATTAACTAAATCACCGGTTATTCCACATATCTTATCCTTTTCAGTATTTTTAAACTTAGACTTAATTATATTAAAAACTTCACTCCATGAGGCTTTCTCAAATTTACCGTTATCTTTTATATAAGGTGTATCTAAGCGTTGATTTAGCAAACCATCACAAGCATACCTTGTTTTATCTGAAATCCACTCTTCATTAATATCCTCGTTAATTCTTGGTAAAATTCTTTTCACTTCCCAGCCATATGTATCAACTCTTATATTGCTGCCTATAGCATCCATTACATCAATCGATTCTGTTTTTTTTAACTCCCATGGTCTAGCCTCAAACACGTAGGGTTTAGATGTTAAAGCACCAACAGGACATAAATCTACAACATTAGCTGATAATTCTGATTGCATAGATTGCTCAAGATATGTTGTTATTTCCATATCCTCACCTCTACCTATAGCTCCTATCTCTGTTACACCAGCAACCTCTGTAGCAAACCTAACACATCTCGTACAATGTATGCATCTAGTCATTTGTGTTTTTATTAATGGTCCCATATTTTTTTCAGAAACATTTCTTTTATTTTCTTTGTATCTAGATTTATCAACACCATAAAACATAGACTGATCTTGCAAGTCGCATTCGCCACCTTGGTCACAAACTGGACAATCCAATGGATGGTTAGCTAACAAAAATTCCATAACACCTTTTCTTGCTTTTTCTACAAATTCTGTATTTGTTTTAATATTCATTCCTTCAGCAGCAGGCATGGCACATGAAGCTACAGGTTTAGGAGATTTTTCCAATTCCACTAAACACATTCTACAATTACCAGCTATTGATAATTTCTCATGATAACAAAATCTTGGGATTTCAACTCCAGCTTTTTCACAAGCTTGAAGTACAGTTAGACCTTCTTCAACTTCTATATCGATTTCATTAACTTTTAATTTAAGCATCTTTTTTGTTTAATAAATGTTGATCAACTAAGTAAGGAATATTTTTTCCCTTATCAAAAGTTGGGTTAAAATTATTTCTTTGTTCAATTTCTTTTTTAAAATGTCTTAATAATCCTTGAACAGGCCATGAAGATCCTTCACCAAAAGCACAAATAGTGTGTCCTGCAATTTGAGTTGTAACATCCTCTAACATTTCAACTTCATCTCTTGACGCTTCACCTTTAGCCATTCTTTCAAGCATTCTCCACATCCACCCCGTACCTTCTCTACAGGGTGTACATTGACCACAACTTTCATGTTTATAAAATCTTGCAATTCTTGCCATACATTTAATGATGTCTTGATCTTTGTTGATAACAACTATGCCAGCTGTTCCTAAACCACTTTTTTCAACTACCAATGAATCAAAATCCATTGTTAAAGTTTCACAAGTTTTTTGTGGTATTAAAGGCATTGAAGAACCACCAGGTATTACAGCTTGTAAATTATCCCACCCCCCAATTACACCACCAGCATGAACTTCAATTAGCTCTTTAAGAGGTATGCTCATTTCTTCCTCAACATTGCAAGGATTGTTAACATTACCTGATATACAAAAAATTTTTGTACCTGTATTCTTTGCTTTACCTAAAGATGCAAACCACTTACCCCCTCTTCTTAATATAGTTGGGATAACCGCTATAGTTTCAACATTGTTAATTATAGTTGGACATCCATAAAGGCCAATTAAAGCTGGAAAAGGTGGTTTTAACCTTGGTTGACCTTTTTTACCCTCTATACTTTCAAGCAAAGCTGTCTCTTCACCACATATATAAGCACCTGCTCCATAATGAATATAAATATCTAAATCCCAACCACTCCCTGATGCATTTTTTCCAATTAAATTTTTTTCGTAAGCTTCATCAATTGCTGCTTGAAGTTTTTCTCCATCTACAAAGTATTCTCCTCTTATATATATATAACAAACATGTGCTTGAACAGCGTATGCAGCAATCAAACAACCTTCTATTAATTTGTGAGGCTCAAATCTTAAAATATCTCTATCTTTACAGGTACCTGGTTCTGACTCATCTCCATTTATAACTAAATAATGAGGTCTTAAACCTACTTCTTTTGGTGCAAAAGACCATTTTAACCCAGTTGGAAATCCAGCTCCTCCTCTGCCTCTAAGTTCTGAGGCTTTAACTTCGGTTATTATCCAGTCTCTTCCTTTATCAATCAAATTTTTAGTATTTGTCCAATCACCTCTTTTTTTTGAAGACACAACGTCTGAACCGTTATCATTATATAAATTTTGAAATATTCTATCCTTGTCTTTAAGCATTTTTTAAATCCATAAGTGTTTTTCTATTATTTTCAGGTTCGTTGTTTATACGACCTCTATATGATCCTGGCTTAAGTGTTTTACCCGTTAGGATCTTATCTAAAATTTTTAATGTTTTTTCTTTATCTAAATCTTCATAATAGTCATTATTGATCTGCATCATTGGCGCATTAACACATGCACCTAAACACTCAACTTCCATCCAAGAGCAACTTTGATTTTTTGATAATTCATTTTCATTTTCAGAAATCTTTTCTTTACAGGCTTCGACAAGTTTATATGCACCTCTAATCATGCATGGTGTGGTTGTGCAAACCTGTATAAAATGTTTACCCACAGGGGCAAGATTATACATTGTGTAAAATGTTGCTACTTCATAAACTTTTATATAAGGCATGTCTAAAAATTTACCAATACACTTCATGGCAGATAATGGAATCCAGTTACTGTTTTGTTTTTGTGCTATATAAAGTAAAGCCATTACAGCACTTTGTTGTTTATCTTTAGGATATTTTGCAATAATTGCTTTAGCTGCTTCTAATGAATCAGGATTGAATTCAAAATTTTTAGGCTGTTCCTTTGAGGGTCTTCTTAAGCTCATTATCTGTCTACCTCTCCAAACACTATATCCAATGAGCCTAATACAGCAGGTACATCTGCAAGCATATGGCCTTTAATTAAGTAATCCATTGCAGCTAAATGAGAAAACCCTGGGGCTCTTATTTTACACTTATATGGCTTACTAGATCCATCAGATATTAGATAAACACCAAACTCACCTTTAGGAGCCTCTACAGCTGTATAAATTTCATCATTATCTACACGGTAACCTTCTGTAAATAATTTGAAATGATGAATTAAAGCTTCCATAGATTGTTTAATATCTTTTTTCGGTGGCGGACTAATCTTTCCATCAGAAGATTTAACTGGTCCTTTTTTCATCTTAGCAAGACATTGTTTGATTATAGAAACGCTCTCTCTCATTTCATCTATTCTACATAAATATCTATCATAACAATCTCCATTCTTACCAATAGGTATTTTAAATTCTAACTGTTCATAACAATCATAAGGCTGAGATTTTCTTAAATCCCAAGGTACACCAGACCCTCTAATCATAACGCCACTAAAAGAATAATCTAACGCATCTTCTTTTGTTACAATTCCAATATCTACATTTCTCTGTTTAAAAATTCTATTATCAGTAAGTAAAGTTTCAAGGTCATTAATTATCTTGGGAAAAGATTCACAGAACTTTGCTATATCAGTATCTAGACCCATTGGTAAATCTTGATGCACTCCACCCGCTCTAAAATAATTTGCATGCAATCTTGATCCTGAAACTCTTTCATAAAAAGTCATCAGAGTTTCACGTTCTTCAAAACCCCAAAGTGATGGAGTTAAAGCACCTACATCAAGCGCTTGAGTGGTAACATTTAATATATGACTCAATATTCTTCCTATCTCACAAAACATAACTCTGATAAATTGAGCTCTAATAGGAACTTCTATTTTTAAAATTTTTTCAATAGCTAAAGCAAAAGCATGCTCTTGGTTCATAGGAGCAACATAATCAAGCCTGTCAAAATAAGGTACCGCTTGCATATAAGTTTTGTTTTCTATTAATTTTTCAGTGCCACGATGCAATAATCCGATGTGTGGATCTGCTTTTTCAACAACTTCACCATCTAATTCCAAAATCAATCTTAGTACCCCATGCGCCGCTGGGTGTTGAGGTCCAAAGTTAAGATTTAATGTTTTAGTTTTTTTTGTCATTTTTTTGACCTGTTTGTTTTTTTATATATTTAGTACCTTCCCAAGGACTTTCATAATCAAAATTTCTATAATTTTGCTCTAATTTAACTGGTTCTTGAATTACTTTCTTATGTTCTTCACTGTATCTGACCTCAGTATGTCCAGTTAAAGGAAAATCTTTTCTTAACGGATGACCTTCAAAACCATAGTCTGTAAGTATTCTTCTTAAATCAGGATGATCTTTAAACTTAACTCCATACATATCAAAAACTTCACGTTCCATCCAATTTGCGGCTGGATATATTGATGTTAATGATGGGATAACTTCATTTTCACTAATCAGATAGCTTAATATAATTCTTTTATTAAATTCATGACTTAAAAACAAATAAACAACTTTGAAACGTTGAGTATTTTCAGGATAATCAACTACAGTTACGTCCATTAATTGTCTAAATTTTGTATTTTCATTACTCTTAATAAATAATGTGACATCTATCAAATCTTCACTATCAATATTTAAATAAAGTTGATCGTGTCTGATTTCAGATTTTTTAATCTTAGTTGTAAGTTCTGAATTAATCTTTTTCTCAAGATCCATTAAATTAATCATATAAATTACCTTTCCAACGATCCATTATTTCTAATTTTTTTTTGAAGTTGCATGATACCATACAGTAACGCTTCTGCTGATGGTGGACATCCTGGGACATAAATATCAACTGGAACAATTTTATCACATCCTCGAACAACAGAATAAGAGTAGTGGTAGTATCCTCCACCATTAGCACAGCTACCCATTGAAATTACATATCTAGGTTCAGGCATTTGATCATAAACCTTTCTAAGTGCTGGTGCCATTTTATTTGTTAAAGTTCCAGCAACAATCATAACATCAGATTGTCTAGGTGAACCCCTTGGTGCTGCTCCAAATCGCTCTAGGTCATATCTTGGCATTGCAGCCTGCATCATCTCTACGGCGCAACAAGCTAAACCGAACGTCATCCAATGCAACGATCCAGCTCTTGACCAGTTTATAAGATTATCAAGTGAAGTTGTTATAAAACCATTTTTACTAAAATCTTCTGATAGTTTTTTAAATTCCTCTGGTATCTGCTTATTTTTATTTTCTAAATTCATGTTTAAATTATTATTCCCAATCTAGGGCACCTTTTCTCCATTCGTAAATAAAACCGATTGTAAGTATAAATAAAAAAATCATCATTGAAGAAAAGCCCAATAAACCAATATTACCTAGAGAGATTGCCCATGGAAAAAGGAAAGCTATTTCTAAATCAAAAATTATAAAAAGAATTGCTACTAAGTAAAACCTTACATCAAACTCAATTCTAGAATCTTCAAATGGTTCAAAACCACATTCATAGGCAGATAATTTTTCAGGATCTGGATGTTTTGGTGATAATATTAAATTAACCACAACAAATGCACAACTTAAACCAAGGGCTATTATTAAAAACAATATAATAGGCAGATAATCTTTTAAAAATTCAGAAAGCATGTTGTTTATATAGCAGTTTTTATATCATGTTGAAGAGCTGTTACGTCACATTTTAATTAATATAAATATTAAAAAATGAGGAAAAGTGGCGGGAGTGAAGGGACTCGAACCCTCGACCTATCGCGTGACAGGCGATCGCTCTAACCAACTGAGCTACACCCCCACTTTAGTTGATTTGGTGGGCAGTAAAGGACTCGAACCTTTGACCCCCTCGGTGTAAACGAGATGCTCTACCAACTGAGCTAACCGCCCAAAACCAAATTACTGGTTTATTTATAACACTTAATAGATGGAAGCAAGATTGTTTTTATGCAAATGAAAAGGAATAAGAGGCCAATTAGTGAACAAACAGTATCCCTATTGTATCCCTGGAATTTAATGGGTCCATTTACTTTTGTATCCCTAGAGTATCCCTGGCCCCTTTTTAAATACACACAAACGGATGAGTGTACAGACAATCAAAACGATCCAACTAAAAACAACATGAAAGGAATGAGAAATGAGAAATGAAAAAATAGGTCATAACAATCCACCATTAACTTTGGAGGATTTTATAATCAAGGATAAGGATGACAACTCAACTGGTAGAGTTAAATTTACAAATACACTGTTGAAGA
>CAJQSZ010000047.1 GCA_905618805.1 uncultured Candidatus Pelagibacter sp. | reverse complement strand
AACTTCAGAAATTTTTTACTAAACTATTATATTTTTTAATCTTTTTAAAATTTCGTCTTTACCAAGAGAACCAATTATATCATAAATTCCAGGACCAATTTTTGATCCCGTTAAAACTACTCTAAGTGGCTGTCCAACTCCTTTGAAGTTAGTTTCGTTTGATTCAATAAGATGATTAATAATTGGTTCTAAGTTTTCTTTGCTTAATTTTTCTATTTTTGAGACACTATTTAAAAATTCTGATATTATTTTTTTAGCCTTTTCATCAATTAGCCCTATATCATCATGATTAAAACTTACCTCATCAACTAATATATACCGTCCATTATTAAATATATCTTCTAAAGTTTTCGCTTTATTTTTTAAGAATGTTAGAGAATTTTTAATCTTATCATTTTTATCAGCTTTTATTTCACCTTTAAATAATTTACAGTATTCAATAAATTGATCAAATAAATCACCCTCATCCATATTTTTTATATAGTGTTCATTCATTGATAATATGCGGCTCATATCTAATTTAGATGGAGATTTACCAATTCCCTCTAAATTAAAATACTGAATACTCTCTTCTAATGTAAATATCTCTTTGTCTTTATATGACCAGCCTAGTCTTAATAGATAGTTCCTTAGAGCATCTGGCATTATTCCAATTCTAGAATAATCATCTAACGTTGAGGCATTATCTCTTTTAGATAGTTTTTTACCTTCCAAAGTATGAATTAAAGGAATATGTGCAAAAGAGGGTAGTTCCCATTTCATTGATAAATATATTTGCATTTGTTTAAAGGTATTTATTTTATGATCATCACCTCTTATAATGTGGGTCATACTCATTTGATGATCATCAACAGTCGCTGATAAATTATACGTTGGAGTTCCATCATTTCTTAAAATAATAAAATCTTCTATAGTAATATTGTCTATCTCCACATCTCCTTGCACTAGATCTTTTAGTATTGAAGAACCCTCAATTTTGCTTTTAAATCTTACAACTGGTTTAATATTTTTTGGAGCATCACTTTCACTTAATTCTCTACATGTTCTGTTGTAGGTATAAGGTAGTTTTTTTTGTTTAGCTCTTTTTTTTTGATCTTCAATTTCTTCATTAGAGCAGTAACACTTATACGCATGACTATTTTTAAGTAGATCATTTGCAACATTGATATGATCATTAATTTTTTTTGATTGAATGTATAGTTCTCCATCATGCTCTATACCAATCCATTTTAAAGATTTTATAATTTGATCTTTATGCTCATCCTTAGATCTTTCTTTGTCCGTATCTTCAATTCTTAGATGAAAAGTTCCTTTTTTATTTTTCGAATATAACCAGCAAAATAGAGCGGTTCTTACACCACCAATATGAAGGGCTCCAGTAGGTGAAGGAGCAAATCTTGTTGCAATATTGGACATGTAGTAATTTTAGACTATTTTCTTAGAAGTTTCTATATAAAGATACTAGAACACCTTGAACTTTTACTCTATCAGGGCCAAATATTTTAGTTTCGTAGTTTCTATTTGCACTTTCGAGGGCAACAGTTTTGCCTTTTCTTCTAATTCTTTTTAACATGGCTTCGTGTTCATCTATTAAAGCTACAACAATTTTACCATTATCAGCAGTGTCAGATCTTCTAATAATAACTGTATCACCTTCGTTGATACCTGCTTCAATCATTGAATCACCCTGAACTTTAAGTCCAAAATACTGACCATTTTTTTCTAAATTACTTGGAAGAGGTATTCTAGAAACTTCATTCTGTATTGCTTCAACTGGAGTTCCAGCAGCAATACTACCTAAAACAGGTATTTCTATTTCATTTATATTATTACTTTCTGTATCTAAACCACCTTTAATAACACTTGGTGAAAAATTATTATAAATATCATTAGCAGAAGCAGTTTCTGGAAGTTTTATCACCTCTAAAGCTCTTGCTTTATGAGGAAGCCTTCTAATAAATCCTCTTTCTTCTAAGGCACTTATTAATCTATGAATTCCTGATTTAGATTTTAAATTTAGTGAATCTTTCATTTCTTCGTATGAAGGAGACACACCTGAAGCTCTCAACTTCTTGTTAATAAATAAAAGCAGGTTTTTTTGTTTTTTAGTTAACATAAGAACAAATAAAGTACAAAATCTGTTCTACAAGTGTTCTTCTAATTTAACAATAGCTAAAAAGTGTTTAAATTAAGGGTTTATTAGACTAAAGAACTGAGAATATAGAGTTTTTATCTAAGTTTTTTAAAAGCGATTCACCGATTAAAAAAGTTTTAATATTTGTATTTTTAGATATTTTTAAAAGTTCTTCTTTCGTTTTAATTCCACTTTCAGAAATTAACGGTTCAGAGTGATTAACTAAAATATCATGAACATCATAAGTTGTATTTATATCTGTCTTTAATGTTTTAAGATTTCTATTATTAATACCAATTAAGGCTTCTTTAAAATTAAGAGCTCTTTTCGCTTCTTCAACTGTGTGTACTTCAACTATTACCGACATATCAAATTTTAAAGCCTCTTCGTACAGTTCTAAAGCAAGATCATCAGAAACTCCAGCTAGTATAATTAATATAGCATCTGCACCATAACTCTTTGCAAGGGGTACTTGAAATTTATCTATAAAAAAATCTTTACAGAGAATAGGAAGATTTATTTTTTCTTTAACTTTACTCACATGCATTAAATTTCCTAGAAAGAAATCTTCTTCGGTCAAGATTGACAAACATGTTGTTTTATTTTTATAATAAATTTCTGCAATCTCCATAGGGTTATATTCCTTAATAATGATACCAGCTGAAGGACTAGCTTTTTTTATTTCAGCAATTATCGAAATTTTTTTATTTTTGATATTGTTTTTAATCTTTGCCTTAAAATTAATAAATAATTTATTTTCATCAATTTTTTCAATTAGTAATTTTAATGAAGTAGATTTTTTTAATAAATCAATTTTCTCAATTTTTTTTTTTATTATCTTATCTAAAGTGTTTTCAGACATTTTGTAATCTTTTTAAATTTTCATATGTTTTTCCTGACAAGATATACTTTCTAGCATCCTCATAAGCATTATTAAATGAAGAATGTTTGTCTGCAACAATTAGTCCAGCTGCAGTATTTAAACAAACAGCTTTAGAAAAATCACTATCTTCACCCTTAAATATATTAATCATTTTACCTGCGTTAAATTTAGCATCATCTCCTAACAAGTCTTCAAATTTATTTGCACCTATATTTAAATCCTTAGGATCAATAGTAATTTCTGAAATTTTACCATCTTTTAACTGAACAACATTTGTTTTCACATATGGTGATATCTCATCTAAACCATCTTCACTATTTACAATCCAGGCAAATTTTATATTTAGGTTTTTCAAAGCTTCAGCAAAAATTTTAAGTAGTCTTTTATCATAAACACCAACAACTTGTCGCTCGACAAGGGCAGGGCTGCTTAAAGGACCAATCATATTGAATATTGTTCTTCTACCTATTTTCTTCCTTGTTGGTCCAACAAACTTCATAGCACTATGATAATTTGGTGCAAACATGAAGCCAAAGTTATTTTTGCTTATCTGTTCTTCTATATCTTTTGGTTCTAAATCAATCTTTATATTTAAAGCTTCCAAAACATCACCAGATCCACATTTAGATGAAACTGCTTTATTTCCATGTTTTGCTACCTTAACACCCATACTAGCTAATAACAGAGCCGAAGCTGTTGATATGTTCAGTGTATTCATTCCATCACCACCAGTCCCACATGTATCAACGCAGTCTTTAACATTAACCCTTTTAGATTTGTCTCTTAAAACGTAGACACCACCAGCTATCTCATCCGAAACCTCACCTTTTGCTGAAAGTAGAGTTAAAAAATCGAATATTTCATCATCAGAAGCTTTACCCTGCATTAGGATTTCAAAAGCATCTTTGCTTTCATTAAAGGATAAATTTTTTTTATTCTTTAGTTTTTCAATAAATTTTTTCATTAGTTTTTATAATTAATAAAATTTTTTAATATTTTGATACCAATAATAGTTTTTATACTTTCAGGATGAAATTGGACACCATGAACGTTGTATTTTTTGTGTTTTACGCCCATTATTAACCCATCTTTAGTTTGAGCAGTAATCTCAAGTTCTTTAGATAGAGTCTTTTTATCAATAATTAAGCTATGATACCTTGTGGCTTCAAATTTAGAGGGAAGGTTTTTTAATATTCCAGTTTTATTTGATTCAATTACACTAGTTTTCCCGTGCATTAGTTTTTTAGCTCGAATAATTTTAGAACCAAATACCTGTCCTATAATTTGATGACCCAAACATACGCCAAGTATTGGAATTTTTTTATAAAGAGATTTAACTATTTTAATACAATTTCCTGATTGATTTGGGTTCCCAGGACCTGGTGATATGACAACTCTATCATATTTTTCTTTAACTATTTGTTCATCAGTTATTTTATCATTCCTTACGATATCAACCTTAACATTTGGAGATGATAGGTAGTGGTACAAATTGAACGTAAAGCTATCATAATTATCAATTAATATAATTTTCATTACCTAAGAGCACTCAGTAATGCTTTTGCTTTATTAACAGTTTCTTCATATTCTTTAATTGGATTACTATCAGCAACAATACCTGCACCTGCTTGTACATAAAATTTTTTATTTTTTGCAACAGCTGTTCGCAATGCTATACAGGTATCAAATTCACCATTAGCCGAGAAATAGCCTATGCCACCAGCATAAACCTTTCTTCTCGTTGTCTCTAGTTCATCGATAATTTCCATAGCTCGAATTTTAGGTGCTCCAGAAACAGTCCCTGCTGGAAAACCAGCAAGTAATGATTTAAATTTTGAATATTTTTTATTATATACCCCCATCACATTAGAGACTATATGCATTACGTGTGAATATTTCTCAATCATAAAACTCTCTGTAACTTTAACAGTGCCAATTTTTGATACTTTACCTGCATCGTTTCTGCCCAAATCAAGTAACATTAAATGTTCAGAAAGTTCTTTTTTATCTTTTAATAAATCTTTAGCAAAAAAATTATCTTGTTTAGAGTTAATACCTCTAGGCCTGGTTCCTGCTATAGGTCTAACCGTTATTTTGTTATCCCTTAGTCTCACCAAAATTTCTGGACTGGCACCAATTATCTGAAAATCCTCAAAATTAAAGAAGTACATAAATGGGGAAGGGTTGGTAACTCTTAATTTTTTATAAATTTCTATTGGTCTTTTAGTTAATTTAGCTTC
>CAJQSZ010000046.1 GCA_905618805.1 uncultured Candidatus Pelagibacter sp. | reverse complement strand
TCAATATTTTTTTTTATGTTCCCATTATTTTCTTTAAATACGGTCGTACCAGACACTAAAATATTGGCCCCAGCCTCAATAGCTAGTTTGTTATTATCAAAATTAATCCCACCATCAATTTCAATTTCAAATTTTAAATTTTTTTGATCTTTTATTTTTTTTAATTCTTTAACTTTTTCTAATACTTCGGGCATAAATTTTTGTCCTCCAAACCCTGGATTTACACTCATAATTAGAACTAAATCTATTTCATCTAATAGGTCAGTTATTAAATCAATTTTAGTTTTAGGGTTTAGAGAAACTCCCACTTTTTTATTTAAATCTTTAATGTGTTGAATAGAGTCTTTTAAATTTTCAGTAGCTTCTGGGTGTATTGTAATAATATCTGCCCCTGCATTAGCATAATCTTGAATATACTTATGAACGGGAGATATCATTAAGTGAACATCAAAGGGAAGCTTTGTATACTGCCTCAGAACCTTAATAATAGGTGGCCCCATAGTTAAATTTGGAACAAAGTGACCATCCATTACATCAACATGAATCATGTCAGCACCACCCTCCTCTAATCTTTTGATTTCATTTCCTAGCTGACTAAAATCAGCAGATAATATTGAAGGTGAAATTTGTATTTTTTTCATTGATTACATCATTAGTAGTATCAATTTTATTTTTTAATTTGAATTAATTATTTACCAAAAATACGATAAATTTCTGTAGCAATTTCACTTTCTAAAGGAAAAGACAACATTCCCATGATAGAATATCCCAATAGATAGGGCATAAGATAAAATCTGATCATATAAAAGAACCAAGCCACATAAAGTGGAACAAGAGGATCTATGATGAACGAAGGAGTAATTGGCTTAAATAAAAGAATTAATGGATTCGTTAATTTTACAAAAGCTTTCATAAAAAAAAATTCAGAGTTTTCTTTTTGGAATAAATTCATCGCAACTCTTCCAATGAGGGTCCACATAACTACACCTAAAATGTAATCAATTATAAGAATAAAAGGATGAATCTCTGGCATAAATATAAAAAGGAATTTTTTTTAACTTAACTAAGGGGCGAAATAAATCGCCCCTTAATATAAAACTTAATTAGTGTTGTTTTCCCAGAATTGTTTTACCACTAGGAATACGAAGTTCGTCAATCATCGCTTGAGTTTTTGCATCTGGTGCGGCAGTCGCTAAACTAACAGCAACCATAGATACTAAACTAACCAATGCTCCAACGATACCAAACGTAAGCTGAGTAATACCCCAGAATCCTGATCCACCATTACGTACCCAAATTAAGTACGCCATACCAGAACCTAATCCTAATAGCATTCCTGCAACAGCACCAGGACCATTTGCTCTTTTCCACCATACACCTAGTACAAGTGGGAAGAACAATCCTGACATCGCAAAGTCAAAAGCCCAGATTACTGAACCCAAGATACCTTGGATACCCATCGCGGCAATAGTTGCTCCAGCAAAACCAATTAGTACAAGCAATACTCTTGCAACAATTAATCTTTTCGCAGCTTCTGCTTTTGGATCAATGATCTTGTAATACAAGTCATGAGATAAAGCATTTGCAATTGCTAAAACTAAACCATCAGCAGTAGACATGGCAGCGGCCATACCTCCAGCAGCAACCAGACCTGAGATTACATAAGGTAATCCAGCAATTTCTGGTGTAGCTAATACAACGGCTTTACCACCCATGAAAAACTCATTTAATTCGAGAGTTCCATTTCCGTTAAAGTCGCTAACAAACATTAAGTTAGCTTGGTTCCAGTTTTGGTACCAATCTAATGCTTGAACATCAGTTATTGATTTACCAATAATTCCTGTCGTAAGGTTTGGATCAATAAGTGATAGTTTTGATAATGTAGCTAACATTGGTGCAGTTGAGTATAAAATGAAGATGAAAAGTAGCGACCATGCTACAGATCTTCTAGCTGATTTTACACTTGGAGTAGTAAAGTATCTCATCATAACGTGAGGCAAAGAAGCTGTTCCTGCCATCATACAAATTGCTAGAGAAATGAATCCCCAGTTTGTTCCGTTAACTGATGAGTGTGCTTTAGTTATTCCGGCTAACCCCTTAGGTACTGTAGCTAAGTCAGCAGCTGAGTTTTTTACAAAACCAAACTGACTTTCTAATTCAGCAATTCTAGCTACCTCATCTCCCAACATTAAATGTGGGAAGAATCCAGCACCCATTTTATTACTGATCCAGAATACAGGAAGTAAGTAAGCAATAATTAAAACTATATATTGCGCAACTTGCGTCCATGTAACCGCTCTCATTCCACCAAGCATAGAACAAAGTAATATACTTGCTAATCCAACATACACAGCTAATTTAAAAGGAATATCTAATGCTACTGAAGCAATAGTTCCTGTTGCATTAATTTGTGCAGTCACATAAGTGAATGAAGCTACTGTTAATACCAATACTGCAGAAAGTCTTGCTGCATTACCACCATACCTTGTACCAACAAAATCTGGAACCGTGTAACAGCCAAATTTTCTCAGGTAAGGTGCCAACAAAGTAGACACAAGTATATATCCACCTGTCCATCCAACTAGAAGCGCCATATATCCATAGCCCTTGAAGTAAATACCACCTGCCATCGCAACGAAAGATGCACCAGACATCCAGTCTGCTGCAGTAGCCATTCCGTTAAATACAGTAGGTACTTGTCTTCCTGCTACGTAGTATGCGTCCATCTGAAGTGTACGAGATAACCAACCGATTACCGCATAGATAGCAACTGTAAATACAACAAATGCAATTCCTATTGCTTTTGCAGACATGCCTGCTTGTTCAGCAACCGCCATTAAGATTATGAATCCTATAAAACCACCTGTATAGATTCCATAAACTTTTGGTAGATTGTCTATAAATTTACCTTTTATCATTATTCATCCTCTCTTTCAGTAAACCCAAATTCTTCATCTATTTTCTCTTGTCTACCCGCAAACCAGAAATTCAAAATTACAAATGCTAATAATGAACCCTGACAGGTCATATAATATGACAGTGGATATCCAAAAGGTTTGAAGCTAGATGCTTCCATTTCGGTTCCGAAAAAAAAAATGCCGATTGAGAATACAAACCAGATTGCTAAAGTAACAAATAGCAAACCTCTAGTTTTATCCCAGTGTTGTTCTTGTTTTGACATTTTCATCTCCCTATAGGTTAAAAAGAAACCATACTTATAATGAGGTGGATTGAAACCCTTAAAAAGGCTCGAATTGAATAGGTTTTTCCAATATAAAACAGCTAGGAGTAGAAAAAATGCTAAAATATAAACTTAAAATAAAAGATATAAAACTGGAAGATTTTAGAGTTTATTTATTTGCTTTATTTAAAGGAATTCTTCCAAAGAAAAAAATTAAGAATATTATAGATCTTACATCATTCATTCAAAAAAAATCAGCCTGGGTATCTCAAGTAACTTTGTACAACTATTTAAAAACAAGAATGGGTACAAAGTGGGTATTACATTTTGATGATGAAATATTTTTAGCATCTATCAACAAAGCCAAATGGAATATTTATTCTATAGCTCTCCAAGATCTTACTTTTTATAGCTTATCATATCTGAGTGTTTTTTGTAATTATCAAGATATGGACAAAGCCAATGATATTTATAATAAAATTTTGACTAAGGAAATAGAGAATGGAATGCCAGAAGAAGTTATTTTTAAAGCAAAAGAAAAATTTATAGAAAGGCTAAAAAAAATTGATTGGAAAACATATTATAAATCTTGGCCATTTAATGAGAGTGCACTGACTCTATACAAATGGGCACCAGTTGCAGAAGAATTAAAAACTTTAGATAGAAAAATTGTATTAAATTCTATGATTTTAAAATGGGATAATATTAAGGAAGATTTTATAAAATTAATTAGTATTTAAATGTTTTTTCTATCGTCAACTAAACTTTGAACAACACTTGGATCTGCTAAAGTTGAAGTGTCACCTAATTGATTATGTTCGTTAGCTGCAATCTTTCTTAAAATTCTTCTCATAATTTTTCCAGATCTTGTTTTGGGAAGTCCTGGTGAAAAATGAATAATGTCTGGTGTAGCAAGTGGTCCAATCTGCTTTCTAACCCAAAGTTTTAAATCTCTTTCAAGATCTAGATTATTCTTTTCTCCAACATTTAGAGTTACATAACAATACAATCCATTTCCTTTAATATCATGTGGGTACCCAACAACCGCAGCTTCAGCTACTTTTGGATGTGCAACGAAGGCACTTTCTATTTCAGCTGTCCCAAGATTGTGACCAGAGACAATAATTACATCATCAACACGACCTGTAATCCAGTAGTAGCCATCCTCATCTCTTCTGGCACCATCACCAGTAAAATATTTTCCCTCAAATTGAGAAAAGTAAGTATCTATAAACCTTTGATGATCACCATAAACAGTTCTCATCTGTCCAGGCCAAGATTGGGAGATACATAATTTTCCTTCTCCAGCACCCTTAATTTCGATTCCATCTTTATCAACTATGGATGGTCTTATTCCATAAAAAGGTTTACTTGCAGATCCAGGTTTTAAGTTCATAGCACCTGTTTGAGGACTAATTAAAATTCCACCAGTCTCAGTTTGCCACCATGTATCGACTATAGGACACTTAGAATTACCAACGGTTTTATAATACCACATCCAAGCCTCAGGATTTATAGGTTCACCAACAGTTCCTAATAATTTTAGTGATTTTCTTGAAGTTATTGTTACTGGCTTATTACCCTCCCTCATTAGCGCTCTAATAGCAGTTGGTGCAGTATAAAAAATGTTAACTTTATATTTGTCAATTATTTTCCACCACCTTGAACTATCAGGGTAAGTTGGAATTCCTTCAAACATGATTGTTGTAGCACCATTAGCAAGAGGGCCATAAATTATGTAGCTATGCCCTGTCACCCAACCAATATCAGCAGTACACCAGTAGATATCTTTAGGTTTGTAGTTAAACACATATTGGTGAGTCATTGAGGCATAAACCATATAACCACCTGTTGTGTGTAGAACTCCTTTTGGTTTACCAGTAGAGCCAGATGTATAAAGAATGAATAATGGATCTTCCGCATTCATTTCTTCAGGATCACATTTATTTGGTACATCTTTAACTAAATCATTATACCAAACATCTCTTCCTTTTACCCAATTAACTTTGTTGCCAGTTCTTTTCACAACAATACATTTTTTAACATTTGGACATTTTTTTAAAGCCTCATCTGTGATTTCTTTTAAAGGAATAGTTTTGCCACCTCTGACACCTTCATCAGCAGTAATTATGTATTCAGATTCACAGTCATTAACTCTTCCTGAAATTGAGTCAGCAGAAAATCCACCAAAGATGATAGAATGAACAGCACCAATTCTTGCACAAGCCAGCATTGTAACTGCGAGCTCAGGAATCATGGTTAGATAGATTGTAACACGATCTCCTTTTTTAATCCCTAATTTTCGTAAACCGTTTCCAGCTTTTGAAACCTCTCGGTGCAGCTGTTTATAAGAAATTTTTCTATTATCTTTA
>CAJQSZ010000045.1 GCA_905618805.1 uncultured Candidatus Pelagibacter sp. | reverse complement strand
TAATTAATATTCAATTACTTAAATTAAAATTTAATTACAAATCTAAAATTAGCATTAAAAACTACGTGCTTGATTTAAATTCTAGATTGATTTCTATGGACAGTATTAATTTAAAATTAACAGAAAAAGAAATAGAAATAATTTTATATTTAATGAAAAATAAAAAAGGGCATGGTGTTTTGGACTTACAAAAAAATATTTGGGGATACTCATCTAATATGGAAACTCATACAGTCGAAACACATATCTATAGACTCCGAAAAAAAATAAATGAAAAATTTAATGATGAAGACCTAATCATAAGTAGTAAAGATGGTTATTTTATAGAATAAAATAGAGCTTAATCCAATCTAGCACCAATTTTTTGAATTATTTTGGATGACATTTCGGTTCCTTTTTCAAGACTTTCTTTTATTGTATAATTATTGATGTAACCATGAAGAAAACCTGCTGCAAATAAATCTCCAGCCCCAGTTAAATCACGTATTTTTAAATTCTTTTTACTATTACATTCGATAACATCATCCTTGATAATGGCAATGCTTCCAAGTTCTCCTCGAGTAATAATTAGAGATTTTCCTAGTTGCTTCCCAAATGCAACAACATCGTCAAAGTTTGCTGTATTTATTAAAGATTTAATTTCTTGCTCATTTGCAAAAGTAATATTTAATTTATTTTTTACCAAATCTAAAAAACTATCCCTATGTCTTTCAACACAAAATTGATCTGATAATGACATAGCAGTTTTATTTGCAAGCAACATAGCTTTATCAAATGCTGATTTGGGCTCACCTTCATCCCACAAATATCCTTCTAAAAATATCATCTCACTTTCTTTGACAGCCTTTTCATCAATATCTTTTTTACTGATTTTTCCTGCAATGCCCAAAAATGTAACCATCGTTCTTTCAGAATCAGGTGTGATTAAAATAAGACATGTTCCAGTTGGAACAACCTCTTCCTTCTTATTATAAAAATATTTAACATTCTCTTTTGTTAGACTTTGTTCATATTTTTCACCCAAATCATCTTTATTAACCTTACCAATGAAAGAAACCTCATTTCCTAATTGAGAAAGACCAACTATAGAATTTGCAACAGAGCCTCCAGCTATTGTTTCTTCAATTTTTAAATTAGACAAAATTTTTTTAAATTCTAACTCATCAACTAATTTCATTGTACTTTTTGTAAGACTATTTTTTGATAAAAAATTATCTTCAACTTTACAAATAACATCAATAATTGCGTTCCCAATTCCTAAAATCTTCATATTAAGCTTTCTTAATTATAAATGGACTTTTACGTTTAGGATAACAAGTAGTACAAATTTTACAAGTCAAACCATAACATTCTCTAGCTTTACAAAATTCCCTGCCATAAAAAATTATTTGTAGATGAAGTTTACTCCAGGTTTTTTTAGGGAAAATTCTTTTTAAATCTCTTTCAGTTTGAATAACATTTTTACCATTTGTTAACCCCCATCTTTGGGCAAGTCTATGAATGTGGGTATCAACAGCAAACGCTGGAATACCGAATCCTTGAGACATCACAACACTAGCTGTTTTGTGGCCAACGCCAGGTAGTTTTTCGAGTTCCTCGAAGGTTTTTGGAACTTTCCCATCATGTTCTTCAAGCAGTTGTTTTGACATTAAATAAATACTTTTAGCTTTAATTCTAAAAATTCCTATACGATTTATTAATTTTTCTATTTTTTTTCTTCCTAATTTTACGAAATGTTCAGGTTTATTATATTTTGGATATATATCCTTTGTAACATTGTTAACATTTAGGTCTGTACATTGTGCAGACAGGAGGACAGACATTAAAAGGGTAAACTTACTTGTATGATTGAGGGGTATAGGAGTTGTAGGATAGATTTTATTTAAAATTTTTAATATTTTTTTTGCTTTTTTTTTTTCATCCATTATTTAAAATTCAATAAATCTCTCATCGAATAAAGTCCTGGTTTTTTACTTATGAGCCATTTGGCAGCTGTTAAAGCACCATCTGAATATAGTGCCCTGTCAAAGGCCTCATGATTTAATTTTATTGTTTCCTTGCCACTTGAAAATATTACTTCATGTTCTCCAATAATTTCATCTTTTCTAATTGAGTTAAAATTAATTTTTTTTCCATAAGGAAAAGATTTTTTATTCAAAAACTTTTTACCAATTAAACTATGAAGGTTTTTATTTTTCCCCTCAGCAATACCCTTTCCAAGCATTAAAGCGGTTCCTGATGGATAGTCTTTTTTATGTTTGTGATGTATCTCAAATACCTTGCTTAAGTAATCATCATTTAATGACTTTGAAGCTATCTCAGTTAAATACATTAACAAATTGACCCCCAGGCTCATATTACCAGCTTTTAGTACAGGAATTTTTTTTGAATATTTTTTAATTTGAGCTTCTTCTTTTTTAGTAAAACCAGTCGTTCCAATGACTACTCTTTTTTTTAATTTTGTAGCAATTTTAAGAATATCAAGAGTGCATTTGGGGGTGGTGAAATCAATTATTATATCAGATTTAATAAAAGCCTGATCTGTATTTAAATTAAGTTTAATCCCAGCTATTTTTTTA
>CAJQSZ010000044.1 GCA_905618805.1 uncultured Candidatus Pelagibacter sp. | reverse complement strand
TAAAAGCCAATGTTTTAGAAGAGTCAGATCTTATTAAAAAAATATTATAGTCTGATGCTTGAGTAAGAATTAGAGTATCTGATACTGGTTGAACAGGTGGTGAATCGATTATTAAATAATCATATTCTACTTTTAATACATCAAAAAACTTTTTAATTTGTTCTCTACTAACAATATCGGACATATCAAATCTTTTAGCCCCTGAAGTTATAATCTCTAATTTAGTTCCAGGTACAGTAAAAATAGTGTCTTTTAAACTTGCATTTGATGTGATAATTTCACCTAATCCAAATATTTCTTTATCAAACTTATAAAAACTATTTAATACAGATGGTCTTCTAATGTCTGCCTCTACAAATAAAACTTTATTATTTTTTTCTAACGATAAAGCTAAGTTAAAAGCATAACTGGTTTTACCTTCGGATGGATTACTAGATGTCACTAAATAACTTTTATTTTTCTTAAATTTAGCTTCTATAATAGCTCTTGAAGATCTAATAGCCTCAGAAAAATTGGATTCGCTGTCTTCTAAAAAATTTTGTAAAATATGGAAGCCTTTTTTAATGTTTTCAACTTTTGGCAAAATTCCAATTTGAGGGATATTTAAGTATTCAATAGTTTCTGGGGTTTTAATAACTGTTGAATTCATTTCTCGATAAAATATCAAAGCATAAAAAATTGCAAAAGATAATATTAAAGAAATAATAAAGTTCTGTTTAGGTTTTGGTGTAAATGGTTTATCTGGCAAAGATGGTTTTTCAATAATATTGAGTTTCGAAACTTGTAAATTTTGTGCTTCGTTGGTTTCTTTTTGTCTTTGCAGAAAGGTTTCATATAGTTTTATACTACTATTAACCTCTCTTACAAAATTTAACATACCAGATTCTTTTTCTTCTATTTCTCTTAATTCATTTTTTGCTTTTTCTAAATTTTCATTCGACGACTCAATGGAACTTACTACGTAACTCAATTCAAAAACTTTTCTTTCAATTGCCTCTTCTACAATTTGTTTTAATTGGCGCTCCAAACTTTCTTTCATCTGATAAGCCTGAATAACTTTTGGGTGTTCATTTGTGTAAATTAACATCAAAGATTGAATATTGTTTTTATTTGCAGTTAAATTATTTTGAATGTTAGAAATTTCTTTTCTTCCATTTAAATCCTTAATTGCTAAAAGAATATCCATATCTCCATTAGCGGTTTTTACAGCAGTCAGATCATTTTCGTGTTTTTGTTTTTCTTGCTCTGAATTTAAAATATTACTAGAAATAGATTGTATCTTTTTAATATTTAGTTCTTTAACATTTCCTGTATCTACTAAGTTATGTTCTTTTTTATATTGAGCTAGCTCCTTATCTGCAATGCCCATTTGTATTTTTAATTCTTTTAATCTTTCTTTGACTTTAGTATTAGCATAACTCGTTATTTCAATTTTGCTATCTACTTCATAACGCTGGTAAGATTTAATAATATTATTAAGTGCTAATTGGGATATTTTTGGATTGTTGGAAACAAATGTTAATTCCAAAACATCACTATTTGATACGTTTTTAACTTTAAAATTATCTATAAGAGTTTTTTTTATATAATTTTTATCAATGATGATTTTTTTTTTAAATATTCGACTGAATACATTCTTGTTTGGTTTTGAATAAAATGATTTAAATTCGAGCTGATTTTTTTCATCTCTTACAATGAAATTAATAACTTCATCACTTTTCAATGTAGCTATTATATTGTTTATTCTATTATTGTTCATAAATCCACCAGTCGCAGAGGTGGCATAAGCTTCATTGATATTTACGATTTTATTTTCATCAGAAGCTATAACTATTGTTGCGCTGCTTAAATATTGTTTTTCTATATTTAATGAGATAAATAAAACAATCATTGCTACTAATGATGATACGGTTATTAAAAATTTTAGATTTTTTTTTGCTATTAATAGAAAAAAGTTTAAATCTGCTATATCAAATGTTTCTAATAATTCAGATGCTTTTCGGTCCATATAATCGATATTTCAATTTTTATTTAAAAAATATTAAGTATAAAGATAACAAATTTACACTAGTATGATAAAACTATCAACTAATTCAATCAATAGGTGAATATTTGTATAATATAATTAAAATACTTTTTATTTTGCTCTTTGCTCATAGCTGCAGCACTTTATCAGGTGATAATAAAGAACCAAAAAAACAAAAAGGCTCCAAACTTACAGCTACTTCAGAAGGTAAGTCTTTTTCTAATTATACAATAAATGATATTAGCTTAGATATAATTGAAATCAATAAGCTTAATGAATATGAAATAAGAAATTATAACAATTCAAATCTTGAAGAAATTGAATATTCTATAAAACAGTTTTCAAATATTTATAACTACGAATATGAATATGCATTAGGCTCTTCAGATGTAATATCAATCAATTTAACAGACACTGATGATGTAGATGGATCTTATATAATTGGACCAAATGGAGATATAGACTTACCGTTTATAGGCAAGATAAATGTTTTAAATATGACATTAATTGAAACAAAAAAAAAAATAATTTCAGTTTTAAAGAAATATTATAAAAATTATGACTTACAGGTTAACATAGAAGAATTTAATAGTAGTAAGGTATATGTTCTTGGTGCTGTAAAAAAGCAGGCCACCATTAATCTAAATCAAAAACCAATAAAATTAATTGATGCTGCTATTCAGGCAAATTATGATCCAAATTCAGCAGATAAAAATTATGGTAACAAAGGTTTGTTAAGAAGGGATAATAAAGTTTATAAGATTGATATAAATAGTATTTTTCAAAGTATAGATGCAAAAGATAATTTTTACTTAAAAAAAAATGATGTACTATTTGTTGATAGAAATTCAGAAGCATTACATGTCTTTGGTGAAGTAACAAAACCGGGTGTTTATTTTCCAAATATAAATTATTCTTTAACTGAATTAATTTCTTCTGCTGGTTTAAATAATTTAACAGCTAATGCATCTAAAGTTTATGTAATTAGAGAAGACTATAATTCATTTTTAAAGATTAATGTTTTTAAAATTGATATAAGAAATCCTATAAATTTAGTTTTGGGTAAAAAGTTTCTTCTTAAACCAAAAGATATAATCTTTATTCCACCAACAAAACTTGTACAATGGAACAGAGTTATATCCCTAATTTTACCGCAAACAGACTTATTCACATCTTACAATCCAATTATTCAAGATGGTGTGAAAACAGGTGCAAATGCAAATATAACTGAGTAGAAAAAATTAATAACTTTATAAGTTTTTATTTAAAACTATTGGTCTGCTTATAATTGATACTAAATAATAAAATAAATAAGAATTGTATTATTGGTATATGAAACGAAAAATCAAAAATAAAAATAAAAATTAATAAATAGAGAAGCAAAAAGTTTTTGAATGAAAAAAAATTTTTTTTTAAACAAAAAAATAGGAGACTTAATAAAATTAAAGAAAAACCAATTAGGCCAAATTCTCCAAAAAATTCAATTAAATCAGAGTGCGCATGTGATGCATAATTAGTTGTTGGATTTATAAAATTGACTTTAAATAAATTCTCAAAACTACCTGCTCCATAACCAAAAAAGGTAAATTTTTTAAACTCACTTAATCCAAATTTAGCCAAGTATCCCCTGTATGTAGATGTATTGGGTGTAATGGTTTCTGGTACTGATAATGAGTAAGAATTAATTTCACTTTGTAAAAATGAATATCTTTCTATTAGTTTTTCAGATCCAAAATAAAATCCCAAAATAAGTACATCAAATAATACAATTAATATTAATGTAGTTAAAAAAAATCTATTTTTTTTGCTATTATCAAGAAGCTCTTTAAAAATATATAATGTTATTAATGAAATGAATAAGAAATTTCCAAGTCTTGAAAAAGATGTAACTATTCCAATAGCCACTAATAAAAGAAAGATCCTAACATAAACTTTTTTATAAAAATTATCTGTATCATTTTTTATATGACTATCAATCATTTTCAAATATTCAATTCCACTTAAAAAGCATAATGTTAAAAAACATGAAAACACTGTTCTATTAATAAAAAAACCTGTTGCTGCTTTTTTGGTCAAATTGGTCTGCTGCTGCCTGCTCCTCTTCTTCAAATGCTGCCTGCTCCTCTTCTTCATATGCTGCCTGCTCCTCTGCTTCTTCCTCTTCTTCTATATTAGTAAATGTATCAATAAATTTAGTGAATTTATTTGCTGTATCAGTATCAAGTATTGAGTTGTTATTTTCTTCAACACTAGCTACTTCAGATAGAACTTCTACTGCAAGAGTTGAGTCCGGATCATTTTCTGCAACATCTGAAATATAATTCAACATTGTGTCCATCGTTTCATCGTCTGAATTAGTCATTACATACGCTAACATACTGACACCATCTTCACTATTAGCTGCGCTGTAGACAGCGTCTTCCATCATTTCGTCAAATAAATCTTGTTCTTCGTCTTCGAAGTTCATGAGATCAAATGAGTCATTTTCTGCCATAGATGAAAAAACTTCTAATGCAAGGGTTGAATTTGGATCTGTGTCACCCACTTTTGCAATAGTATCCATCATCATACCCATGCTTTCTTCACTTCCATTGGCCATCATATTCCCTAGCATCATGGCACCATCATCACTATTAGCTGCGCTGTAGACAGCGTCTTCCATCATATCATCAAATAGATCTTGCATATCATCAAATAGATCTTGCTCTTCATCTCCAAAATTCATGAGATCAAATGAGTCATTTTCTGCCATAGATGAAAAAACTTCTAATGCAAGAGTTGAGTCTTCGAATGTTTCACCTACCTGTCCGATAGTATCCATCATCATGTAAACACTTTCTTCGCTTCCTTTACTCATAATATTTGCTAAAAATATTGCACCTTCTTTACTATTGGCTGCACTGAATACAGCATCTTCCATCAATCTATCAATTTGAGATTGTTCTTCATCGTCAAAATCTACATCATAAAATGCAGTAGCATCTGCAACAGAAGATAAGACTTGTAATGAAAGGTTTGCACCTTCATTATTTGCATCAGATATTTCAACAAAATTTACCATTCTTTGAACAGTAGCAGCGTCAGATTTCGAAATTATATCACCAATTAACCTTATATTATTATTTTCATTGTTATTTTCATTCATCATTTGAGAATATATTTTTTCTTTAATGGGATTATTAATTTCAAATTCTGATTTTGTAACAAAACTATTATTATAAGTAGCTAAATTAGTCATTACACCTGCAACTAAATCATTATTTTTTTCAAAGATTTCATCCATAGACTGTCCAATGCTGATTGGATCTGAAAGATTTAAAACGCCAGACAAAAATTCTGTGTTTTCATCACTAGAATTATCAACAATAAAATCTAACTTTTCTTGTTTTTCAAGTTTGATACCTTCTTTAATGATATCAATATCAGATACATCAATTAGCCCATCACCATTAGCATCCAAAAGATTACCATTTAATAATTTTTCTTCTAAGTTTTTTTGAATTACGTTTTCATCAATAGAGCTTGCTTCAATTAGATCATTAGAAGCATTTACTAGCTCTTGTTTTTCAATATCAGTT
Source organism: uncultured Candidatus Pelagibacter sp. (assembly GCA_905618805.1). GTDB lineage: Bacteria > Pseudomonadota > Alphaproteobacteria > Pelagibacterales > Pelagibacteraceae > Pelagibacter. Next base: position 706 of record CAJQSZ010000044.1, on the reverse strand, counting down.
TTTGGTCTTTCAGAAATACCTGTTTCAGTATTTACAGATACTACCTGCTCGGGATCAAAGAGAGTTTTTACTTCACCTTCTGATGCAATATTAATTGTTCCAACATTACCAAAGCTATCTTTTGCTAAACTTACAACTGACGTTCCGTCCAGATTATTTTCTATATTGAATCTAGTTCCTTTAATTTCTAGAGTCATATTGGGAAGCTCTATAACCATAGAACCATTATCTTTTTTTGCAATCTTACCTGACTCGATGATGACAGATCCCTTATCTACTTTTCCTAAAAAAATATCTTTTAAGCCAGTAATATTAAAATCTGTAACTTTAAATGAAGATGATTTTTTTATAATTACGGTTGAATTGTCATTATATTGAACAGTTGCAGTGGATAGTTTATTTGTTAAAATTTCATCTAATAAAAAAATTTCATCATATAAATCTAATAGTCTTTTTTCTCCATCTGTATTAACTGCATAAACTTCCTCATTAAGACTTACGATGGAACCTATTTTTTCTTCTGAATGCGTTGTGTTTATTAATATTAAAAAAAATGAAAAAATTAAAATTAATAAAGAATAGATTTTTTTAAATGATGTATTAATAATGTTCATATGAAAAAGATCAGTTTTTTTCACTTTTTAAAGTTTTTTATTATACTCTTACTAACATATAATATTATTGTAGTATCTATACTTTATTTTCC
>CAJQSZ010000043.1 GCA_905618805.1 uncultured Candidatus Pelagibacter sp. | reverse complement strand
TTATATTTTCTTATAATTTTAGGTAATAAAGTTCTAATTTTCCTCGTATTTTTCAAACTCGAACCAGATCCTGATACACTTTCATTATTATTCCAAAAATTAAGTTCATATATTTTATTGAATCTATTACCTTTATTTGTTTGGAATATTTTTTTCTTTTTATGTAAATAAATCAATCTTACGATTGGAAATTTTATTAACCTACATGCAGTGTAAATCAAACCTATTTTCTTATAACGAATGTAATTTTTTTTAAGGATATTTCTAAAAAAAAATGATATTTCATTAAATGCCATAATTTATTATAAATTTATATTATAAAAAATCATTAATTAAAACTATACTAACATCGATTTTAGATGATCAGAAAGACGAAGTGAAAATTGTACTATACCAAGTGTCGGATTTTGATATCCACCAGTTACATAAATTGATGAGCCAGCTATATATAAATTTTTAGATCCAAAAACTTTACAGTTTTTATCAATCACACCATACTTACGATTATTTGACATGCGTGTTCCTCCCATATGATGCTGTCCACCTAATTCATCATTTTTAGGATAATCTAAATCATTAATCAACCACTCATCAAGTTTTATCCTTCCAATGTTATCTTTTAAAAACCACTCATTAAAAACTTTAATGGATTTTTTAATAGTTTTTCTGTCTAAAGCGTTTTTGGACCATGTTAAATTTACTTTCGATATTCCAAATCTATCAGATTCATTTAATAAGCTAACATAGCTCGTTTTTGCTGGTGATTGCTCCCACGAACCTCTGAATTTAATGCCACAAATAATTCTCTTATTTAAGAGTTTTGCAATTTTTTTTCCAAAATTGGGTGCTACACAAATTAAATTCTTCAGCATTTGCTTAGTTTCAGAAGAGCTAGCACCATGCATACGAAATGAACAACCAAGAATATTATTTATTTTTTGTGGTTTTTCTTTAATAGAATAGAACTGTTTAACATAAACGCTATTTTTAACAAATGCTCTTCCAAGTGTAAAAATTGGGTGTTCCATCCAATATTTTCCTATTGGGGTTGTTGGGTCAAAATATTTACCACCATGTTTTTTTTTAAACCAAAGAAGATAGCGGCTATTCTCTATTCCTCCCATAGCTAAGACAAATTTTTTTGCTCGTATAGTTAATAAATTATTTGTATAGCTTTGCACTTCAATGGTTTTAATTTCCTCGTTATTTCCTTTGATGTCTTGTAAATTAGAATTTATGAATAAAGTTATATTTGGTGAATTAGATAATCGAGATTGATATTTTTCTTTAAATCTAACACTTGATGTTTGATACTTAATTGGTTTTACATTATTTAGATTTGAGTCTAGATATTCAAAATCGTTAGCTATTTCTAAAATTTCACAAGCTTTTTCTAAGTAATTATATATTTCATTGTATTTTATTGGCCACCTATATTCCTCACCTAGATAATCTCTATCAAAATCAATTTTTTCAAAAGTTCTGCACATCCCACCCCAATGATTTGTACTTCCTCCTAAATACCTTAACCTTGTGATATCAAGAGGAATATATGGGTCCCCAGTAATTTTTCCTTTATAAACATCCTGTGACTCATCTGTAAAATCTGTTGAGCCAGCTTCTATTAAAGCAACATTTAATCCAGATGCTCCAAGCTCATTTGCAATTGTTATGCCAGCTGCACCTGCACCTACTATACATGCGTCATATAATAAATTTGGAATATTTTTATTATTTTGAATATTTAAATCAATAATCATGTTGAAACTTTAGATCTAAAGTTATTGTAAGTCTTGTGATTTTAAAACCCATCCGTTTACAATTCTTAAATTTTTATTATTTTGTTTTCTATAAAATATAGGAAAAAATGTTAATAAAGCTAAGGTTATAAAAAACTTTCTACGTTTCATATTTTAATTATATATAATAAAAAATTATCTTAAAGTTCTAATATGAATAAAAAAAATTCAATTAAACTGTGCATAATGATGCAGTAAGCTATCGATTATTTACGGAGTTAGCAGTACACACTAGCTTATACTGGCTGACTACCCTGCACTAGTTATGAGGACTATTTAAAATTCATCAGAAATAAATTACATAGAGACTCAATAATAATGGCCATCAAACTAGTACATTTATAGATAAATCAAATAGTCAATTCTAGAGGTTTTTATTAATGTAATAGTAACACTAATGGAGGTTGCCCTAATTAAAAAATACATTATTGTGTATAATATTAAAAAAATATGCCCTCATTTGACGTAATAAGTAAAATTAATTATCCAGAATTTGATAATGCTCTTGCTAATTGTTTAAGAGAAATTGGTAACCGATATGATTTTAAAGGACTTAAAATTTCAATTGAAAGAAAAGATAAGATAATCACTACACTAGCACCAGATGAATTAAAATTAAAACAAGTAAATGAATTACTACAAATTCATCTTATAAGAAGAAAAGTAGATCCAAGAGTAATAGCTATTAAAAATTCTGAAAGTGCCGCAGGTACAACCATTAGACAAGTTAGTGAATTAAAGGAAGGCATTAGCCAAGAAAATGCTAAAAAAATTATTGCTGATATAAAAAAACTAAAACTTAAAATCCAAATTAAAATTCAAGGAGAAGAATTAAGAGCTGAAGGAAAAAAAAGAGATGATCTTCAAGAGGCAATAGCCGCAATAGAAGCCATTGATATTGGTCTCCCGATTGAATTTGTAAATTTTAGAGATTAATTTCATTTTTATGAATAAACAAAAAGCATGTAAACTGTGGAAAATGATACAGGAAGCTGGTGATTATTTACTAGGTTAGTCCAACAACTTGGATGACCTTGATTACCCTTTATTAGCAATTATGTGAACTATTAATCATTCCTAAAAATAAGCCACATAAAAACTCCGCAAGATGAATCTTTTTGATAAAAAAAGAAAAATCAAATGGTCAATTCTATATGTTTTGTTAAGATTAAGTTATGAAAAAACTATTTTCTACACTGCTAGTTTTAAGTTTATTTTTAAGTGCAAATGCTCATGCTTTAAAAATAAAAATTAAAAGAATTGAGTGTGGGTATGGAAAATATAAAATTGCCAAATCTTGGAATTTTAATTCTACTGAATCTAAAAAAAGATATTTTAATTTATTTTTTATAATCTCACCAGATGACAGTTATGCAAAATTATACCAATTAGTGAATCCGTATCAATTGGATATCTCCGTATACAACTTAACTAAAAATTTAGATAAAATAAGCTTTACCCCAAATAATGGTCTCTATGGTATTGAATATGAAATAGAAAGAAAGAGTGGAAAAATGACTAGCCGTTATAATGATAAGTCTGTTTATACATGTAATAAAATAGATGATAATTTTGATCCTAAATTTTTCCTACAAAGATTTATTACAAAAAATTTACAAATTAAAAAAATGAATAATAAATTTTAAAGATTAAGGAAAAATATAAAACAAGAAATGAGAATATTTGAACATTGCTGTATATTTATTTAATTAAATGAACAAACCTTTATTATATTTTTCCTACCTAATCTTAGTTGCGAATATTATAATTTTGTCTGCTGGTTATGTAGCTAACATAGCTTTCATTGGTTCATTCTTGGGTGGCTTAATGGCTATCGGAACTGATCCTATTATTCTTATACTAGGTGCTTTGTTAGGTGGTGGATTAGTAGCTAAACCATATAAATTTTCAGTAATATATTTATGGCTAGGTGCAATGTTTTTAACAATGCTAGTTCATGTTATTTTAGGCACTACAAGAGTTATTGTAGATCTAGTTAAGTTTGATGCCTTACTAATAATTTCTGCACTCATAATTATTGCTACAAGTTTCTTTCGACCACTGATTGCTGAGATGACAGAGGATTTCGAAAAACCCATTACAAAAAAAGCTCCGAAGTAATGCCTAGAAAACCTAATTACAAAGATTTATTAAAAAAATTTAAAAAAAGAAATATTAAAAATCCAGAAAGAATAGCAACAGCCTATGTCAAAGGTTTGACTGCAGGATCCAAAAAAAAAGCTGCTAAAAATTTAGCAGGGATTATAGATTAATAAAAAATCTTTTAGGGATCGTGGTTCTTGGGTTGTAGGATTATGTGGGACAACTATAGCCATAACTATAGCATTTGGAGATAAAACAAGATTAAACTAATATGAATAAAGAAAACGCAAGTAAACTCTGGAAAATGATACAGGAAGCTGGTGATTATTTACTAGGTCAACTTCCCAATCACCCTAATCACCCAAAAGGAAGAAACCCCTACGCTCATGTTGCTCTATGTGTCAAAGAGAAGTTTGGCAACTCTTATAAAGATATTCCTGATGAAAAGTTTCAAGAAGTTGTTGATTACATTAACTTTTTGAAAGAGAACCCAAGTTAAGCAAGAGAACATTTTGTTCTCACTCGGAAATGTTGTCAGTCTATCCTAGATAATCCTATAACCACTTATTATCCATTGTTGTATTTAGAGTGAGTTTAAATTTTTGTTAAAACTTACTTAATAGAGACAAGTTAGCATTATGATTTTCTTGATTTGAAAAATCATTTACTAAATCAAACACTAAATCAAAACCATCTAACGCTTTAGAAATTTTAAAGTTTGAAGTCATGTCTTCACTAATCCCAAGTGCAAACTCTGTTTCATTTCTAGATAAAAAGCCTGCTGATAATGTAAATTTATTAATAAAACCAATATACCTAATTTTTTGTTTTTGATAATCGGTACTAATTGTTAAACCGTGGTCATGCTTAAAGTCAAACCCTAGACCTACTGTGTATATATCTTTATTTTTTTTATCAGCTTGATATTCAAAATTTTCGTTGTCTGATACATAACTTGTTACCACCTTAGAGCTTGAACCAAACTCTTTACCATATTCAAGATTAATTCTAGATCTTACATTTGAATTTTCTAGATCAGCATCTTGGTCTATTAATACTCCTAAAGAAGTCGTTAAAGATTTAATATCTTGATCATTATACCTGATCGCTTCATTACCACTTTCTGTATAACCATTAAGTGTCGTATAACTTCCATCAATACGTCCTGTGGGAGTAATAATTGCATCGCTATCTTCATATTCTCTACCAAAATTAAGTGAACCAAAAACTTGTTTACCTTCACGGTCACCTGTTTGAGTGTTAGTGTTTCCTTGGTTCTTTCTTGTAATATCACTATCTAAATAACTAACTCCAATAACGTGTTCTAAAAAATTATGATCATCAAAACTGTTAGATCCATAAATCAATAAACTTAAAGCGTTAGTGTCAACTGCAGAACCAAAGGTTCCAACATCAACATCAGTGTTACCCACTCTTAAAGCAACTCCTAACACTTTATCATTATCAGTTTTTTTGTCAGCACCGACAGATATACCAAGGCTGGTCATATTTTGAACAGAACTTAAGGGGTTGTCATCTATTTTTCCTAAACTAACACTACCTTCGCTCCATGCTGCCCAATCATTAGGCAAAATTTGTTGAAGTGGATTTAATTTAGCGGGTGCAGAACTTAAAACATTATTAGATATTTTATTTAATGTTTCATTTTGAAAGTTTAATTCAATTTTTTGAGTACTTTTATTGTCATCTTTAGCTCTTAAATTAGTTAATCTTTTTAATGCAGACTGGCTCGAGTCTTTGGCAAAATTTTTAGCAGTATTAATTTGGGCATCAACTATACCTCTAACCTCTTTAATTTTTGGTGGTGCATCACAGGTTGATGAAGTAGTTACTTTAAAAGCACAACTTAAAGTATATTCATTTACATTGTCACTATCAGAACCTACTACAAACATCTTGGTTCCATCATTATTAAAAGTAACACCAGTAGGTTTAGTATCTTGACCACTAACACTAAAACTACCTACAAAGTTTACAGTCGATGTTAAATCAAAACCTATTGATAATGTATATTCATTTACATCATCACCAGAAAAACCTACTACAAACATCTTGGTTCCATCATTATTAAAAGTAAGACCTTCAGAATTATTCTCTTGACCACTAACACTAAAACTATCTACAAAGTTTACAGTCGATGTTAAATCAAAACCTGTTGATAATGTATATTCATTTACAGCATCATCATCTTTACCTACCACAAACATCTTGGTTCCATCATTATTAAAAATGACATCACGAGGGGATGATTCTTGACCACTAACATCAAAACTATCTACAAAGGTTACAGTTGATGTTAAATCAAAACCTGTTGATAAAATATATTCATTTACATCTTTACCAGAAAAACCTACTACAAACATCTTGGTTCCATCATTATTAAAAGCAACACCAGAAGGATTGCTATCTTGAGTTGCAACCCCAAAACTATCTACAAAAGTTGCAGTTGAGACATCAAAGGGAGTTGTTAAACTATATTCACCTACATCATTACCAGCATTACCGGACACAAACATCTTGGTTCCATCATTATTAAAAGTGACACCAGTAGAATTATCCTCTTGAGTTGCAACGCTAAAACTATCTACAAAGGTTGCAGCAGCTTGTGCTGAACTAACAAAAGTTAAATTAAAGATAAGAAATATTGAAAATATTTTCTTTAAATAATTTAACATTAGGCATTGTATAATAAATAAATACCATCAATCATATCCATTAATCTTAGTAATTATTTAAGATTATAAGGGTTTTTTAGTAGTTATAACTGGCCAATACACATGAAATCATAACCCAACCCTAACAAATCCTAAATAAGGTGTCTAGGTGATGGAATGAGGGTTAATGAGCACTCGGAAAATAAGCTGGTTTGTTACTAAGTTTCTTCGTTAAAATTGCTTTGTATTAACGCCAAGTCTATTTTAATAACTAAGTAATCATAAGAGTTTTGGGACCTAAAGGGACTCGAAGGGGAAGGTGGTTTTTTACTATCGCTCTTTGTGTCAAAGAGAAGTTTGGCAACTCTTATAAAGATATTCCTGATGAAAAATATGATGAAGTGTTAATTTATATTAATTTTTTAAAAGAAAACCCAAACTAATTTATTTTTTTATTGTTTTGGAAAATAATCTTTCAATTCACCTTCTCTATAGACGTCTGCCGTACAACAGTGTAGTCCTCCACCAAAGGCATAGGCATCTCTCATTTCAACAGGTATCACTTCCATACCCAACTTATCTAACTGCTCTGCCTGATATACTTCACTTTTTTCTACACAAACTGTTTTTGGATCTAGAACTAAAACATTCATAGATAACCACGTAGATGAATAACATAACGGAGGTGGTTCATTATGCGCGGGTTGTGCTGAATCAATTATTTCCCATCCATTATTTTCAAATAATTTTCTCTGTTCTTTTGGAAGTTTTCTTTGAGGGTTATTTATAATTAGGCCCTCTTTAATTGGAGTAAATGTTGCATCAATATGAATTGGATAAGGATCACCTGGAAAATTAACAGCATGAACTCTATGATCTTTATAGTGCCTTTTTAGCCAATCAATTCCTTTTAAATTAGTTGTAAAACCATGCTGAACAACCAAATCTTTACCAAATCTTAGAACATCTGCTGCATCAAATAAAGGTTCTTCTTCTGTTGTTACAAAAAATTTATCTTCTGTCCATTCTAATCTTTTTTGAATGCCAATTTTATCTGATAAATAATCTTTTCTATAGTCTTCATCAGTTAATCTTGGTTTTGGAGCAGCTTCATGTCTCATATTAGGATCCTCATCATAATATTTTTTTAACAAAGGTCTGTAACAAAGATATTCAAACCATCTACACCTATAACTCATAGTAGCTTCTAAAATTTCTCTTCCAACTGTTAACAAAACATCTCTAGGTGGCATACAACCAAACATTGTTTCAACTTCCCAGTCTGGTGTTGAAATTTTTTTACTAAAATCTATTGGATCTGGTCTATCTACTTTAATATCTCTTTTGATTAGCATGTTTGAAAAATTATCTAACAACTGATTTGCTTTATCAACAGTATCCTTCATTCTTGGTCCAAATTTACCCCGCATATCTGAATCTTCTGGAACTTTTGCATCCAAAGCTGGTTCTGGTGCTGGAATACAAGTGCCATCTGCCCTACCAACAATTACATGTTTTAAAGGGTCCCACTCATTCCAACTATTAACTATAGTTTTTTTTTGATTCATAAATTAATTTAAAGCAATAAATCTTCTATTAGTTTTAATTGTAAGGCTATAATAAATAATAGACATAAATAGAAAAAAACCACCTATGATAGTATTGGTTGAAGGTATTTCATTTATTCCTAAAATAGGTACCCATACCCAAAAAATTCCCCCTATTACCTCCATTAATGAAAGCAAAGTAAGTTCAGCAGCTGGTATAACTTTTGACCCTATAGAATATAAAATTAAACCCACACATACTAAAGTTCCATGTAAGGAAAATAGAGCACTATTATAACTTGTAGATAAAAATGGCATATCACGCATATAAAGAACCATTGCGGCAGCCATAAAGCAGAAAAAGCCTGAAAAGGCTACCGTTGTAAATTTTGGAGTATCTTTTTTCCACCGTAAGCTAACAGAGAATACTGAAAATCCAATTGAAGATGTCATACCAAATATAAGTCCCATTAAGGAGTTTTTTTCAATATTCCCAATTGCAATTATTATAATTCCAACAGTTGCTATAAAAATTGATACCCAAACATTAATTGATATTTTTTCTTTTAAAAATAAAAAACCTAGTAAAGCTGTAAAAAAAGGCATAGCCGCTAAACAAAGCAAAGTAATCGCAGCACTAGTATTTGTTATAGAATAAATAAATGTAATCATTGCGATACCTAGTCCCGTACCACCAATAATACCTGAAATTCCTATTTTAAAATAATTCTTATAAAAATTTTTACCTTCTTCAAAAAAAAGATAGAAATTAATAACTAAAAAAATTGTTAAACCACGAACAAAAATATATTGCCAAGGCACTAGGTTTGGTTCATTCATGTACCTAACCACTAAGGGACCAAAGGACCAAATTAAGCCTGCAAGCAAAACAACAGGTATGGCAATTTTTTCGTTTTTTAGTTCTATCATCAGAGAATATCTAGTGGTTATTATTTTGGACTACAATAAAAATTAGATCTATTTGAAAATATTTATATTTGACCCAATCGGAGAATAACAATCAATTAACTCTCCTTTTTTAAAGTTTGACCGACCATCCTTAAACAGTCCCCAAACATTAGATTCAACAAAAGACTTAATTCTGAAGGATTCCTGTCCTTTTAAGACCTGAATTTCAAGTTTACCACCATTAGTTGAAGTTAATCTTGCTTTTAAAAATCTAATAACTTTTTTACTCTTAGAATAGTTACTTTTTAATTTAGCTTTAAAAGGTTTTTCATTTGTAACACCAAGAATATTAAGAAGATATGGATAAACAAAAAACCTAAAGCATGCTGACGATGAAATTGGATTGCCTGGAAGTCCAAATATTGCTTTATCAATA
>CAJQSZ010000042.1 GCA_905618805.1 uncultured Candidatus Pelagibacter sp. | reverse complement strand
AATAGAAGGAATAAATACTAAGTCATTTTCAAAAGTCACTTTAGGAGGATGTTTTATTGATAAAGTAAATGACACCATATTAATATCTAAAGAAAAATAGCATTAAGTCAAATTTTGTACCAATTTGACACTTGTTTAATTCTTAAAAATTATTATCTTATATCAATGAATATGAAAAATTTAGCAATGTGGGCTGCAATTGTTTTTTTGACAATTGGTCTTTATAACATGTTTAAAAACCCGCAGAGTAATGTGGGTAAAAATAATTCGATAATATTCTCAGATTTTTTATCAGAGGTTGATAATGGTAAAGTTGTAAAAGTAGAAATACAGGGAAACAATATAAATGGTGTTTTTGCAGACGGAAATTCATTTTCAACTTATTCACCTAACTATCCAAACTTAATTCAAAAACTATCCAATAGAGGTGTGAGCATTTCAGCTTCTCCTCGTGAAGATAAAATGCCATCACTCTTTGGAGTTTTACTGTCTTGGTTTCCAATGTTGCTACTAATTGCTGTTTGGATCTTTTTTATGAGACAAATGCAAGGTGGAAAAGGTGGGGCAATGGGCTTTGGTAAGTCTAAAGCAAAAATGATGAACCAATTAAAAGGTAAGGTAACGTTTGATGATGTTGCTGGCATTGAAGAAGCAAAAGAAGAGGTTGAAGAAGTCGTTCAATTTCTAAAAGACCCAAAAAAATTTAGTAGACTTGGGGGAAAAATACCTAGAGGATGTTTGTTGGTTGGTCAACCTGGAACGGGTAAAACTTTACTTGCAAGAGCTATAGCTGGAGAAGCGGGTGTTCCATTCTTTACCATATCAGGCTCTGATTTTGTTGAAATGTTTGTTGGTGTTGGTGCTTCAAGAGTTAGAGATATGTTTGAACAAGGTAAAAAACATTCACCCTGTATTATTTTTATTGATGAAATAGATGCGGTTGGAAGAAGTAGAGGTGCTGGTTTGGGTGGAGGAAATGATGAAAGAGAACAAACTTTGAACCAATTACTAGTTGAGATGGATGGTTTTGAAACCAATGAAGGAGTAATAATTATTGCAGCTACAAACAGGCCTGACGTATTAGACCCAGCTTTATTAAGACCAGGCAGATTTGATAGACAAGTAGTTGTTGGACTTCCAGATATTATTGGAAGAGAAAAAATACTGAAGGTGCATGTTAAAAAAATTAAAATGGCGCCAGATGTAAATTTAAGAACTGTAGCAAGAGGTACTCCAGGTTTTTCAGGGGCTGATTTAGCGAATATAGTTAACGAAGCAGCATTACTTGCAGCAAGAAAAAATAAAAGAATAGTTACTTTAGTCGAATTTGAAGAAGCCAGAGATAAAGTGATGATGGGAGCTGAAAGAAGGTCAATGGTAATGACAGAAGAAGAAAAAACACTAACTGCTTACCATGAAGCAGGACATGCCATTGTTACAATTAATGAAAGTGCAGCACACCCTATTCATAAAGCAACAATTATTCCAAGGGGACGAGCTTTAGGGATGGTAATGCAATTACCAGAAAGGGATGAATTATCCCAAACGAGAGAACAACTGCATGCTCAATTAGCTATAGCTATGGGTGGAAGAGTGGCAGAAGAAATTATTTTTGGAGAAGATAAAGTTACAACTGGTGCATCGAGTGATATTGAACAAGCAACTCAAAGAGCAAGAGCCATGGTAATGAGAGCGGGTCTTAGTAAAGAATTAGGACCAGTTGCTTATGGTGCAAATGAAGAAGAAGTATTTTTAGGAAGATCAGTAGCTAGAACTCAAAATATGTCTGAAGAGACTGCAAAAAAAGTAGATTCTGAAATAAGAAAGATCGTAGACAAAGGATATGAAAGAGCAAGAAAGGTTTTGACAGAAAAAATTGACGATCTGCATAAATTGGCAAAAGCTCTCTTAACATATGAAACCTTGTCAGGCGAAGAGATCGAAAATTTGATTAATAAAAATATACATCCATCTAATAAAGAAGATCTAAAAGTTGAAGATGAAGATAAAGGATCAGCTTTGAGCTCAATGGGTCTCAAGCCAAAAATAGTTCACTAAAATAAATGAAAAAATATTACACAAGAGCGTGTAATTTTGTTTATGGTAAATCATCAGTAGAATTAGTAAATCAAAAAAAAACATTACCATTAAATGGTAGTAAAGAAATTTCATTTAGTCATGTAGAGATTATTTCAAGAGATTCAAAAAAAAAAATTAATATCAAAGATATAAAAAAATTATCCAAATCATTAAAAAATAAAATTAATAAAGATCTTAAGATTATTATTAAAAAAAATAAAAATTTTTCAAATTTAAATTTTAGAAAAATTCCTAATATAATGGGTATATTAAATCTAACTCCAGATAGCTTCTCTGATGGTGGAAAATTTAATAAAAAAAAATTAGGTTTAAAACATGCAAAAAATCTTTTCAAACTTGGTGCAGATATAGTTGATGTAGGTGGAGAATCAACAAGACCAGGGTCAAAATCCATAAATGAAAAAGTAGAATGGGGTAGAATTGAAAAAATTATAAAAATGATAAGTAAAAAAATTCCACTATCACTTGATACAAGAAAGGCAGATATCATGAAGAAAGGAATTAAAATAGGAGTTAAGTTGATCAATGATGTTTCAGGATTAAGCCACGATCATCGAACAATCAATGTACTAAAAAAAAATAAAATTCCCTTTGTAGTTCAGCATGCACAAGGAAATCCAGAAAATATGCAAAATAATCCAAAATATCAAAATGAATTATTAGACATATATGATTTTTTTGAACAAAAGATAAAATTTTTAAGATCTAAAGGCATAAAGCATAATAATATTATAGTTGATCCAGGTATTGGTTTTGGAAAAAATTTGAAACATAATATGAATTTAATTAGAAGTATTTCTATTTTTCACACCCTTGGTTTTCCTATACTACTTGGGCTATCTAGAAAAAAATTTATTAAAGATTTGTCTGGAGAAAATGATACTAAGGAGAGAATAGGAGGAACAATTGCCTCATCACTATATTCAATGATGCAGGGTGTACAAATTTTAAGAATTCATGATGTGAATGAATTGATACAAAGTATAAAAGTATTTAAACAATTATTAAAAAATTAATGATAAAAAAATATTTTGGAACCGATGGAATAAGAGGACTTGTAAACAACAGAAATATCAACGGTAATATGTTTTTTAAATTTGGTTTAGCTTCAGGAACATATTTTAAAACTCAAAAAAAAAAGAAACAAATAGCGATAATTGCAAAAGATACTAGGCTATCAGGTTATACACTTGAGCCTGCTTTAGTTTCGGGTCTAACATCTGCTGGAATGCATGTTTACACAATGGGACCTTTACCAACAAATGGGCTAGCAATGCTAACTAAGTCCATGAAAGCAAACATGGGCATTATGATTACAGCATCTCACAACCCTTATCATGACAATGGATTAAAGTTATTTGGTCCTGATGGATTAAAACTGTCTGGTAAAATAGAAAAAAAAATAGAAAATTTAATTGATAAAAAAATTGAGAATAACTTATCAAAGCCAAGAGAACTAGGTCGAGTTAAAAGGTTAGAGACTGCTAACAAAAATTATATAAAGATACTAAAAAAAAATTTCCCCAAAGATTTTAACCTTAGAGGTGTAAGAATAGTTATAGATTGTGCAAATGGAGCTGGATATATTGCGGGACCTGAATTACTTAGATCTTTAGGTGCAAAGGTAATTGCCATTGGAATAAAACCTAATGGTTTAAATATTAATGAAAATTGTGGCTCTACATTTCCAAATAAACTTAAATCTGCAGTAAAAAAAAATAAAGCTCACATAGGAATTTCTCTTGATGGAGATGCTGACAGAATTATTATGTGTGATGAAAAAGGAGGCATAATAGATGGTGATCAAATAGTTGCAGCTTTAGCAATTAGATGGAAAAGAAAAAAGATGTTAAGAGGTGGTGTTGTTGGAACTTTGATGTCCAACTATGGTTTAGAAAAATTTTTTAAATTAAAAAATATAAAATTTATAAGAACAGATGTAGGTGACCGCTATATAAAAGAAAAAATGCAAAAAAATAACTTTAATTTAGGTGGTGAACAATCTGGACATATCATTTTAGGTAAATTTGCGACTACAGGTGATGGTTTATTAGTTGCGTTAGAAGTTTTGTTTTCTTTAAGAAAAGGAAAAAGAGCTAGTAATTTTTTTGATACTTTCAAAAAAACTCCACAAATATTGAAAAATATTGAAACAAAAGATAAAACCATAATTAATAGTATTGATGTAAAAAACTCTATTAAGTTAGCGGAGAAACTAATGAAGGGACACGGAAGAATACTAGTTAGAGCATCAGGAACGGAGTCAAAAATTAGAGTAATGGGAGAAAGTGAAAACATTAAACTACTTCAAAAGTGCTTAAAGATCATATTAAAAAAGATTAAATAAATTGAAACCCAAGTCTAAAATATTAATTATTGCAGGATCAGACTCTTCTGGTGGCGCGGGCATTCAAGCAGATATTAAAACTGTGACTGCCTTAGGCTCATATGCAATGACTGCAATAACTGCAGTAACAACTCAAAACACTACAGGTGTTAAATCGATAGTACCCATTAATCCAAAAGAAATTTCTAATCAAATAGAATTTACATCTAAAGATATTAGACCTGATGCTATAAAAATTGGGATGTTGCATTCTACTGAAGTGATAAAATCTGTAATTTGTTCATTAGAGCTCATTAAAGTTAAAAAGATAATTTTAGATCCTGTTATGATTGCTAAAGGTGGAGCAAAGCTAATAGATGACAAAGCAGTCAAATTATTAAAATATGAACTAATAAAAAAAGTTAGTTTAATAACACCAAATATTCCTGAAGCTGAGATATTAACCAATACTAGAATTAAAACCAAAGAAGACATGATCTTTGCTGCAAACATATTGATTAATTTAGGAGCAAAAAATGTTTTTATAAAAGGTGGTCATTTAGACTCTAAAATAGTTCAGGATATTTTTGTTAATAAAAAAGAAATTATGCTTATAAATAATAAAAGAATTACAACCAGCAATACGCATGGCACTGGATGCACTCTCTCATCAGCTATATCTACATTCTTTGCATGTGGAAAAACCTTAAAGAAATCTTGTGAGCTAGCTACTATATATGTAAATAATTCAATAAGATCTAACCTTAATTATGGTAAAGGCCACGGTCCCATAAACCATTTAAGTTCAATAAGTATATATAATAAGTTTAAATAATGAAGAATGTAGTCGTTGTTGGTTCACAGTGGGGAGACGAAGGAAAAGGAAAAATAGTTGATTGGCTGTCTGACCAGGCAGATGTTGTTATTCGTTTTCAAGGTGGTCACAATGCTGGGCATACGTTGGTAATTGATGGAGTTACTTATAAATTAAGATTACTTCCTTCTGGAATTGTTAGAAAAAATAAAATATCAATTATTGGTAATGGAGTTGTAGTTGACCCCTGGGCACTATTAGATGAAATTGAAGAAATTAGATCTAAAGGAGTAGAGGTAAACGTAGATAATTTTATTATTTCTGAATCTGCAAACCTTATTTTACCTTTTCATAGAGAAATGGATGAAATAAGAGAGGATGCGGCAGGTAAAGGAAAGATAGGTACTACAAGGCGGGGAATTGGGCCTGCGTATGAGGATAAAGTGGGAAGACGATCAATCCGTGTTATGGATTTAAGATCTGAAAAAAATCTTGATCATAGATTAGAAACTGTTCTTCTACATCATAATGCAATTAGAAAAGGACTAGGTAAAAAAATATTTGAAAAAGACAAACTAAAAGAAGAGCTTTTAGAAATTGCTCCAGAAATATTAAAATTTGCTCAACCAGTATGGCTTAGAATTGATGAATTCAAAAAACAAAAGAAAAGAATATTATTTGAAGGTGCACAAGGAATTCTATTAGATGTTGATCATGGCACATATCCTTTTGTAACATCATCTAACACTGTTGCTGCTAGTGCAGCTACAGGAACTGGATGTGGGCCAAATTCTATTCATTATGTGCTGGGTATAACAAAAGCTTATACAACTAGGGTGGGTGAAGGACCCTTTCCAACTGAATTAAAGGACAATATTGGAGAGCTGCTTGGTTCAAGGGGAAAAGAATTTGGCACTGTAACAAGTAGAAAAAGAAGGTGTGGATGGTTTGATGGAGTATTAGTTAGACAAACAATTAAAATTTCTGGGATTGATGGAATAGCATTAACAAAACTAGATGTTTTAGATGAATTAGATGAAATTAAAATGTGTGTTGAATATGAGTTGGATGGTAAAAAAATGGATTATCTTCCTGCAGCAGTTGAAGATCAACTAAAGATAAAGCCTATTTACAAAACATTCCCTGGATGGAAAAAATCCACGCAAGGAATAAAAAAACTTGAAGCTCTACCCGAAAATGCCAAGAATTATATCTATGCTTTAGAGGATTTTATTGGTACTAAAGTTTCGAGTATTTCAACAAGTCCAGAACGAGAAGATACTATTCTTTTAGAAAATCCTTTTGAAATCTAGCTTACAGGAAGTAAATTTTTAGACTTAGCTAAAATCAACATATGTTTTTGAAGCTTATCGAAAGCTTTATTTTCTATCTGCCTAACCCTTTCTCTACTAATTTTATACTTCTTACTTAAGTCTTCTAAAGTTATAGGATTGTCAGTTAATCTTCTTGAATTTAAAATCTCTCGCTCTCTATCATTAAGAACTTTTATTGAATCTTTTAATAAGCTTTTCCTTTGCCCCATCTCTTCTTTGTGTGCAAATTTAAGGTCATGATCTAACTCTTTATCTACTAACCAATCTTGCCATTCATCACCATCCTCCCCTACATGTGCATTCAGGGAAAATTCTTTTCCTGATAACCTTCTATTCATTGATACCACTTCATGTTCACTAACATCTAATTTGTTAGCTATTTCATTTACGTGCTCAGGTCTTAAATCACCTTCAGATTGTGGTGCAATCTGATTTTTAATTTTTTTTAAGTTAAAAAATAATTTTTTTTGTGCTGTTGTTGTTCCTATTTTTACTAAACTCCAGGATCTTAAAACATACTCTTGTATAGAGGCTCTAATCCACCACATTGCATAGGTAGCTAGTCTAAATCCTTTCTCAGGTTCAAATTTTTTAACAGCTTGCATTAAACCAACATTTCCCTCTGAAATCATTTCGTTAACTGGAAGACCATATCCTCTATAACCCATTGCAATTTTTGCAACTAGTCTAAGATGGCTAGTTACAAGTTTTTCTGCAGATTTAACGTTGCCATTTGTTCTCCAATTTTTTGCTAAGGTGTATTCTTCTTCAGCCTCCAACATAGGAAATTTTTTAATTTGCTCAAGATAAGCAGACAAACCACCTTCATTTGACAGTGCAGGAAGATTACTATTCATTATAGAACTCATAAGTTGTGTTTATTTAATTAACTATTGTAATATTTCAAGCTCTTATTTTCCAGTATTTCTAAGCAATATTAGAATATTTTCAAGTTCTTGTGGCAAAATTGAGGTAAAATTCATCTCTTCATTGGTTTTAGGATGAATGAAGCCTAGTGTATGCGCGTGTAAAAATTGTCTATCTAATTTATAAATTAAGTTTTCTAAGCTTGTGTCAATATTCTTAAGTTTCTTATATTTCTTTTTATATTTACCATCACCCATAATACTGTTGCCCATATGTGTCATGTGAACTCTTATTTGATGTGTTCTTCCAGTTTCTAATTTACACTCAACCAAACTTAATGTGGGGGTTCTATCATTTTCAAAAATTTCTATTGTTTTGTAATTGGTAATTGCTCGTTTACCTTTGGAGCTGCTCACCTCCATCATTTGTCTATTTTTTGAACTTCTAGTTATAAAGGTATCAATTTTTCCAGATGAAGGTCTAAGTTTTCCCCAAATTAAAAGTTGATAAACTCTTATAATTGTATGCTCACTAAATTGATGAGATAGACTTTCATGTGCGATATTATTTTTTGCAACAACAATTAATCCAGAGGTGTCCTTATCAATTCTATGAACAATACCAGGTCTAAGTTCATCGCCAATCGTAGATAATGAATCTTTATTATAATGCATTAGAGCATTCACAATTGTTTCATCATAATTACCAGCCCCAGGATGCATAATTATACCTGCTGGTTTATTAATTACTAGTAAGTCATCATCTTCATAAAAAATTTCTAATTTGAAATTATAAGGTTTTAATGAAGCCTCTTTAGGCTCTGGTATTTGAAGATTTATCTCATCACCTGTCTGTACCTTTTTGGAGGGACTATTAATTATCTTATTATTTATTTTTAGTTTTTCTTTAAGGATTAAATTTTTAATTCTAGTTCTACTAATTAAATTTTCTCTTTTATTAATGAAGACATCAAGTCTTATATTATTTTCATGTTCTTCAACTATCAAATTAATTCTTTTTTCCATAAATATAACTTTGATAGTTTAAGGGTATTTAGTGTAATTATAAAGAATAGTTAATTTATGATTATATAAAATGAATAAATTATGTTAAAATACATGTATTACATCGATTGCAACTAAACAATAAAAATTAATTTATAGATAGATCAGCTATCAACATCAATAGTAGAAAAAAAATTAAATTTTGGAAGCAAATTTTTTATTATCATATATAAAGTAAGCTTGAATAATAGGGGCTGCTAGTTCAACTGGATAGAATACCAGATTTCGAATCTGGGGGTTGTAGGTTCGAATCCTACGTGGCCCATATTTATTGTTAAATTTTATTCGTTATATAAAAAAACTAAACATATTTAATTTAATAAAAAAATAATTAATATAACAAAATCTAATCTTACAAGGATTCGGAAGGGTATATGTGTAATCATCAAATCAAGGGTTATTCTTAAAGCAAAAAATTATTAGATATTTACAATTAGTGAAGATAACTATAAAATATTCATAAATAAAATCCCTAGCTAGATTGATATGAGAATAAATTTTAATGAAATTAAATTTTCCAAGTTAGCTCCATATATATTATCAATTTTATTGGCATTATTAATTTTTTACTTTTCTTTAATCCCAGACATGTGGGCATATATCGTGAAAGCAGCAAATATTTCTCTTAATGTAGTTCCATTTTCAGATTATAAAGCGCATTTATTATTTTTGAACTGTCAAGAGCTGGGCATAGATATAAATAACCAAGGGTGCATTTTAATACCAGATGGAAATGCAAAAATTAACACTCACCCGAGAATATGGGTGTACTTATTTAGTGTCTTAAATTTAAACAACCCATTAATTTATAATATAAGTATAGTAACTTTATTTACATTATATTTCTGCGTACTTATAAATCTTTTTAAAAAATTTAAAAATAAATTGAGTAAATTTGTTTTATTGATATTTTTTTTTTCAACAACAAACTTTATTTTGATTGAAAGGCTTTCTACTGATTTAGTAATTTTTTTATTAGTATATTTTATTCTAAATATAAAAAATAAAATATTTCAATCATTGTTAATTTTTACAGGCTTTATTCTGAAGTATTATCCAATATTTTTAATATTGTTACTAACAGTAAGGAAAAAATATTTTTTTATTTTTTTAACAGGTATGACAATATTTATTTCTTTATTTTATTTTAAAGAAATTCAATTAGTAAATAAAAATATTGTCGAAATGGCTTTACCGATTGCGTACGGATCAAGAACTATGCTTAAAGCTTTATATCACCTATCTTTAGAATATAATTTTTTTCTTAATGATGGCAATTTAGATTTTTTTAGAAATTTAACTGTTTTAACATTTGCTATCTACACATTTTTTTTAATTATATTAGGATATAATAATAAATATTTAATGAATACAAGATACAAGTTGGATAAATATTTTTTATCTGGGGCAGCAATCTATGTGGGTACCTTTATCATTGGTGCCAATGTAGATTATCGTTTAATATTTTTGATTTTTACAATTCCATATGTAGTAAATTTAGAGTCTAAATTAATAAAAAATTTACTATTATTTTCGTATTTTTTTTCACTGAATAGCTTTTATTTTTTACATAGTGATTTTTTAAGTTATATATTTTTTATTAAAGTCACATTTGTTTTTCTTTGTAAATTTATAATTTTATCAATACTTACTATGTTAATAGGTGTAGAAATGAAAAAAATTAATTTTTTTAGGTTATAAATCAATATGTATAAAAAAAAAATATTTAATAAATTAGAAAAAAAATATAATTCCTACCAAGATACTGGAACAGTTGGCTTACTGATGAAATTATGCCATCGTCAGCTAGAACACAAAGATTATTCTAAAAATTTTAACCAAAAGACCCAAGTACTTGAGATTGGAGCTGGTTCTTCTCCACATTTTAATTATATTTCACACGCTTATGGAAAATATATATTTTTAGAAAATTCAAAATTTGCAATCAATTATTTAAAAAAAAAATTCAAAAAAAACAAGAAGGTAGATTATAAAATTTACAAAGGAAAAAAAATTCCATTCAAGTCAAATTACTTTGATAGAATTATTATATCACATGTTTTAGAACACATACCTGAACCAGAGTTTTTTTTGAATGATATGATGCATAAACTAAAAAAAGGAGGAATACTGTCAATTTCTTTACCATGCGATCCAGGAGTATTATGGAGGCTTGGACGATTTTTATTAAAGTTATTTAGTGTAAAAAAAAAATTAAATATTTCTAATATAGAGTATGATTATATGATTGCGACAGAGCACATTAATTCAATATTTAATTTAAAATCAATAATAAGTTATAAATATTCAAAAAATGTCATCAATGAAAGTTATTTACCACTTTTAGTTAAATTTACTGATTTAAATTTATTTTACAATATCACTTTAAGAAAATAATTTTCTTTTAATAATTAAGGCTATGTTTAAATATATAGTATTGATAATTTTCATTTTTGATTCACCTTTTTTGAGATCGTATCTTAAATCTATTGGAAGTTCAAAAAAACTTAATTTATGTTTATACAATTTTAATAAAATATCTGCTGAGGCAGAAAAACCTTTTTCTGAAAAGAAATTTTTATTTAATTTCCAAGCACTTCTAATTGGTTCAAGTTTGAAAGCCCTAAATCCAGAGGTATAATCAATTACATTTTTAATTGGAAAAAATATTTTATATAATAGCGCTGCTCCAAGGCTTAAAAATTTTCTCATAAAATTTAGTCCTGTTATCTTAGAGTTTTTTTTATATCTAGAAGCAATTATAACATCATATTCATTCAAAATAATCTTATTTGCCATTTTATAACTTAAATTTATTGTATGTGAATTATCCGTATCCATAGAAATTAAAATATCATCATTTTTCCCATTTAAAAAACAATGTTCAAAACCAGTTTTAAGAGCTTTACCAAGCCCCAGATTTT
>CAJQSZ010000041.1 GCA_905618805.1 uncultured Candidatus Pelagibacter sp. | reverse complement strand
ACTTGAGTCAAATCTATTAAACCTAAAAAGTCTTGCAGCGGTTATTGTAATTCCTGCCCTACTAACACCTGGTATTAAAGCAAGTATTTGAAATAAACCAATATATAATATTGTTTTAAAATTTAAGTTAGATGATATTTTTTTATTAAATTTACTTTTGTCTGCCAGATATAAAACAATTCCAAAAATTAATGTCGTCCAAGCAATTACCTTTAAATTATTCTCTAATAGATTAATTATACCTGTTGTGCTTATTGTGTATCCAGCTATTACAATTGGTATAGATCCAATAATTACTAAAGATAATAATTTTTGATTATTTTTAAGGTCAAGTAATTCTCTTCTAAAGTAAAATATAATTGCTAGTAAAGAGCCTAAGTGAAGACTAACATCAATCATTAGTGAGTTAGAATTAAATTCAAAAATTACCTCAACAATATTCAAATGAGCCGAAGAGCTGATAGGTAAAAATTCAGATATACCCTGAACTATTGATAGGATTATAATTTCGATTATATTTGAGAGCATTTAAAGCTTCGTAACTTAAATATTCTTTGATTTAAACAATTCCATTTCAGCATATTAGGTATGCATAAGTTATAAAAATCCTTTTATTACGCTATTTTTTTAAATTTAAGGTCATATATATTGACCTTGTTTATCTTTTATTAACAAAAAGCATGATATATGCTTAATTTATTAAGGGTAAATATGACAGAAAAAATGCTTAAATTCGTTAAAATAGGTCAACAAACTCCACCTAAAAGAGAAGTTGGTAATAGAAAAGATGATTTTAATGAAATTTATAAAGAATTTATTAATGATAAGGCTAGCGAACAGTCTAGCAGATGTTCTCAATGTGGAGTTCCTTTTTGTCAGGTACATTGCCCATTAAGTAACAATATTCCTGATTGGTTAAAATTAACTGCAGAAGGAAGGTTAAAAGAAGCATACGAACTATCGCAAAGCACAAACAACATGCCAGAAGTGTGTGGAAGAATATGTCCTCAAGATAGATTGTGTGAAGGAAATTGTGTAATCGAACAGTCTGGTCATGGGACGGTAACTATAGGTTCAGTCGAGAAATATATTACTGATAATGCATGGGAACAAGGCTGGGTAAAACCTATAAAAGTTAAAAATGAAAAAAATCAAAATATTGGAATTATAGGAGCGGGTCCAGCAGGACTGGCTGCAGCAGAACAACTTCGTAAGTTAGGGTATCAAATCACAGTATATGATCGATATGATAGAGCTGGTGGTTTAATGATTTATGGGATCCCAAATTTTAAGTTAGAAAAATTTGTTGTAGAAAGAAGAACTAAATTATTAGAAGAGGGTGGAATCAAATTTGTTCAAAACTTTGAAGTTGGAAAAGATGCTACTTTAGAGCAGTTAAGAAAAAAACATGATGCCCTATTAATAGCAACAGGAGTTTACAAAGCACGAGAAATAGATCTACCAGGAAAAGATTTAGGAAATATTTTCCCAGCAATGGAATTTTTAACAGCTTCAAATAAAAAAGGACTAGGAGATAGAGTGGAATTATTTGATGATGGAACTTTAAATGCTGAAGGAAAAAATATTGTTGTAATTGGGGGAGGTGATACAGCAATGGACTGTGTTAGAACCTCAATCAGACAAAAAGCAAAATCAGTTAAATGCTTATACAGAAGAGATAAAGAAAATATGCCTGGATCCGCTAGAGAAGTGGCTAATGCAGAAGAAGAAGGAGTAGAGTTTGTATGGCTATCTAGCCCCAAAGAATTCATAGGAACAAATAAAGTTGAAGGTTTGATGGTAGATAAAATAAAACTTGGTGAACCAGATGATAGTGGCAGACGTAAACCAGAAATTCAGAACAATTTTCACTTTAATATTAAAGCAGACATAGTAATTAAAGCTCTTGGGTTTGACCCTGAAAATTTACCAAGATTATTTGGATCTGAAGATCTGCAAGTTACTAAATGGGGAACATTAAAAACAGATTTTGATACAATGGAAACAAATTTACCAGGCGTTTTTGCAGCTGGAGATATTATTAGAGGAGCATCTTTAGTTGTCTGGGCTATAAAAGATGGAAGAGACGTAGCAATATCAATAAAAAGTTTTTTAGAAAGTAAAGAATTTAGCAAAGAGAAGGTTGCTTAATGAAAAATTATAAAAAAAATCTTAAAATACTTGAAGATGGTCATGTTTATTCAAAAGAAATGGAGCATGATGCATGTGGAGTAGGGTTAATTGCTTCTACAGAGGGCAAAAAATCTAGAAAAGTAGTTGAATATGGAATTAATGCCTTAAAAGCAGTTTGGCATAGAGGAGCTGTTGATGCTGATGGAAAAACAGGTGATGGAGCTGGAATTCACTTAGAAATTCCTTCAGATTTTTTTGCTGAAAAAATAGAAATTACAGGCCATGACTATGATGGTTCAGAAATTTGTGTTGGTATGATTTTTTTACCAAGAAATAATTATCAAGCACAAGAAAATGCAAGAACCTTAGTTGAAAGTGAACTAACAAAAAGTAATTTTAGTATTTATGGATGGAGACAAGTTCCTGTAAATCCAAAAGTTTTAGGTGAAAAAGCAAATCTTACGAGACCAGAAATTACTCAAGTATTATTTAAACACAATAATAAAGATTTAACAGAAAAAGAATTAGAAAGAAAAATTTACGAATCTAGAAGAAAAATTGAAAAAGAAGCTATTAAAGATGCAATAGAAGGTTTTTATATTTGTTCACTAAGCTCCAAGTCAGTTATTTATAAGGGAATGTTTTTAGCAGAGTCTATTGCAGATTTTTATTTAGATTTAAAGGATGAGAGGTTTATATCTCGGTTTGCAATATTTCATCAAAGATTTTCAACTAACACAGCACCAAGCTGGGACCTGGCACAACCTTTTAGGGCATTAGCCCATAATGGGGAAATAAATACACTAAAGGGAAATAAAAATTGGATGAAAGTTCATGAGCAAGAAATGGACAGCCCTTTATTTGATAATATGGAAAATTTAAAACCGGTTATACAGCCAGGATCATCAGACTCTGCTGCATTAGACAGTGTTTTTGAACTTTTAAATATTTCTGGCCAATCAGCACCTCTCGCAAAATTAATGCTAATTCCAGATGCCTGGTCTAAAAAAAGTCAAACATTATCAAAAGATCACCAACAACTATTTAATTTTTTAAATAGCACAATGGAGCCATGGGATGGACCAGCTGCTATTGCAGCTACCGATAATGAGTGGGCTATAGTAGCAGCTGATAGAAATGGGTTGCGCCCAATGAGATATACTATTTCAAAAGATAAAATACTTTGTGCAGGGTCAGAGACAGGAATGGTTGAAATTGATGAAAAACAAATTCTTAAAAAGGGAAGGTTGGGACCAGGAGAAATTCTTGGGGTAAGAATAGCAAAAGGCAAGGTGTTTTCTAATGTTGAAATAAAAGACTATCTGGCAAAAGAGTTTAAACATTTTAATAATCAAATAATTGATTTAGAAAAAAAATTTCCAATAAAAAATGAAAAATTTACTTTTTCAGGTGATGAACTTAAAAAAAGACAGCATACTTTTGGTTATAGTTTAGAAGATTTAGAGCTTATTCTGCACCCTATGGCGGAGGATGCTAAAGAAGCCATTGGTTCAATGGGTGACGATACTCCACTTGCGGTGTTATCTGACCGATATAGGCCACTTTATCACTTCTTTAGACAAAATTTTAGTCAAGTTACAAACCCACCAATTGATTCTTTAAGAGAAAACAAGGTTATGAGTTTAAAAACTCGTTTTGGTAACCTTGGAAATATTTTAGATTTTAGTAATTTAACAGAAGAAAATATATATGTTTTAGATAGTCCTATTTTATCAAACTCTCAGTTAGAAAAATTCATTAATTTTTTTGGTCAAAAATCAATAACTATTGACTGCACTTTTGATAAAAGTGAAAATCTTGAAACCTCTATTGAGAGAATTAAAAAAGATTCTGAAATTGCAGTTAGGCAGGGTCTTACTCAATTAGTCTTAAGTGATAAAAATACTTCTGAAGAAAGATTGCCCATTCCAATGCTATTAAGTGTTGGTGCAATAAATACACATCTCATAAAAAAAAAACTAAGAGGCTATGCTTCAATTAATGCCCAAACTGGAGAAGCACTAGATACACATTCATTTGCAACACTCATAGGTGTTGGAGCCACAACAGTTAATCCTTATTTAGCATTGGATAGCTTATATCAGAGGTTCGAAAAGAAATTATTTGGAAAGTTTGGGTACGATGAGTGCATAGAGAGATATGTACAGTCAGTAAATTACGGTCTTTTAAAGATAATGTCAAAAATGGGAATTTCAGTCATTAGTTCTTATAGAGGTGGATGTAATTTTGAAACAGTTGGTTTGAGTAGAACGGTAGCATCGGAATATTTTCCAGGAATTTTATCAAAAATTTCAGGTATAGGCTTAAATGGAATAGAAAAAAAATTAAGAGCTATTCATAAGCAAGCATTTGAAGGTACTGACACAGTTTTACCTATTGGAGGAATTTATAGGTATAGAAAGAATGGTGAAGTACACCAATATCAAGGAAAGCTTATACATCTTTTACAGAGCGCTGTTTCATCAAATTCTTTTGAAGCTTATAAAAAATATGCAGAAGGTATTTATAATCTTCCACCCATACATCTCAGAGACCTAATTGGATTTAAAGACAGGAATTTAAACCCATCTTTAGATATTTCAGAAGTAGAACCAATTGAAAATATTTTAACAAGGTTTGGAAGTGGGAGTATGTCTCACGGTGCACTATCGAAAGAAGCGCATGAAACTTTAGCAATAGGAATGAATAGAATCAAAGGAGCCTCTTGTAGTGGAGAAGGTGGTGAAGATGAAAAAAGATTTATTAAAATGAAAAATGGTGACAGTGCTAACTCTAGGGTTAAACAAATAGCTTCAGCAAGATTTGGAGTAACACTCAAATATTTAAATAACTGTAATGAAATAGAGATTAAAATAGCACAAGGAGCAAAACCAGGTGAAGGTGGCCAGCTACCAGGATTTAAAGTTACAGAAGAAATTGCTAAGTTAAGACATTCAACACCAGGTGTAACTCTGATATCACCACCACCACACCATGATATTTATTCGATCGAAGATTTAGCACAATTAATTTACGACCTTAAGCAAGCAAATCCAAAAGCAAGAGTCGGAGTAAAATTAGTAGCTTCATCTGGTATAGGAACAATCGCAGCAGGGGTAGCTAAAGCCAAAGCTGATATAATTTTAATTTCAGGACATAATGGAGGAACTGGAGCAACACCACAAACAAGTGTTAAATATGTTGGGATACCTTGGGAGATGGGACTAACAGAGGCCAATCAAGTCTTAACCTTAAATAATTTAAGACATAAAGTTACTTTAAGAACTGATGGAGGAATTAAAACAGGAAGAGACGTTGTCATCGCAGCCATGATGGGTGCTGAAGAATATGGGGTAGCAACTACTGCGCTAGTGGCTATGGGATGTATAATGGTTAGACAGTGTCATTCAAATACATGTCCTGTTGGAGTTTGTACTCAAGATGAAAAATTAAGAGAAAAATTTTCTGGTACACCAGAAAAAGTAGTTAACTTATTTAAATTTATTGCCGAAGAGGTAAGAGAAATTTTGGCACAGATAGGTTTTAAATCACTGAATGAGATAATTGGTAGAACTGATTTACTGAGACAAGTTAGTAAAGCATCCCCAAACTTAGATGATTTAGATCTAAATCCTCTATTTGTTCAAACAGACCCTGGAGAGAATACAAGATACTGTACAGTTCCAAAAATAAACTCTGTTCCAGACACTTTAGATCAAGAAATTTTACCTGAAATTAAAGATCAAATTGGAAAAATAAAAATTATTGAAAAGGAATATTTTATCAAAAATACTCACAGAACTGTTGGTACAAGAATTTCTAATTATCTTTATGAAAAATATGGATCTAGCGAACTAGAAGATGGCTTTTTATCTTTAAAGTTTAAAGGGTCAGCAGGACAGTCTTTTGGAGCATTTGGGATAAAAGGTTTGAAACTTATTTTAAAAGGTGATGCTAACGATTATGTTGGCAAGGGTTTGTCGGGTGCAACAATAGTAGTTAAGCTTCCAGATGAAAGTAATTTAGTTTCACATGAAAATACAATAATTGGAAATACAGTTTTATATGGAGCAACTTCTGGAAAACTTTTTGCAGCAGGTCAGGCTGGAGAAAGATATGCTGTAAGAAATTCAGGATCAATTTCGGTTATAGAAGGATGTGACTCAAACGCTTGTGAATATATGACTGGTGGTACAGTTGTAGTTTTAGGTGATGTGGGAGATAATTTTGGAGCTGGAATGACAGGTGGAATGGCATTTATTTATGATATAAGCAAAAAATTTGAAAAAAAGGTAAACCCTGAGACTGTAGTATGGCAAATACCAGAAACAGATTTTTGGATAACTTTTTTAAAAAATTTAGTTCAAGAGCACTACGAGCAGACAAACTCAGGCTTTTCTAAAAAAATAATAGAAAATTTTGATAAAGAAATTTATAATTTTGTTCAAGTTTGCCCAAAAGAAATGATTGATAAGCTAAAAAACCCCATAAGTTTAAAATCAATTATACAAGAAGTCAGTTAAAGTGAAAAGCATAAACATTTTTTGTTTTGGTTTTGGCCAAGTAGCAAAAAACTTTATAAAGAAACTTAGTGTTGAAAAATATAAAATTAACTTATCAACAACATCTAGAAGCGAATCCTCAAAAGAAACTTTCAAGGATATTAATTATGATAACTATTTATTCAACAGTGAAAAATTTGATCAAAACCTAGTTATAAAATTAAAAGAAGCAGATCATATCTTGGTTTCGATACCACCAAAAAATCAAGAAGACATAGTTGTAAAAAATTTTTCTAAATTTATAGAAAGTTCTAAAGTAAAGTGGATAACTTATTTATCTGCTACCAGCGTTTATGGTGATCATGAGGGTAAATGGGTTAATGAAAATAGCAAAACAAATCCAATCTCAAATAAGGGTGTTGCTAGATTAAAAGCAGAAAGCTCATGGGCTTCTTTAGAAAAAAATAATAAACTACCAGTTCAGATATTTAGGTTAGCTGGGATTTACTCTAATGAAAAAAATATTTTAGTTCGTCTAAAATCAGGTGATGTAAAATTGATTAATAAAAAAGGTCATTACTTTTCAAGAATTCATGTGGATGATATTGCAAATATACTATTTAAATCTTTATCAAAATTTAAGGCAGGAGAGATATATAATCTATCTGATGATAAACCTTCTTCATCTGAAGATGTTACATTATTTGG
>CAJQSZ010000040.1 GCA_905618805.1 uncultured Candidatus Pelagibacter sp. | reverse complement strand
GAATGTGGTGTATTCGGTATTAGCAACAGTAACGATGCTGCTGCCCTTACGGCACTAGGGCTTCACGCTTTGCAGCATAGGGGGCAAGAAGGTTGTGGAATTGTAACATTTGATGGTGATAAGTATTATTCAGAAAAAAGATTTGGCTTGGTTGGTGATAATTTCAACAAGGAAAAAGTATTAAAAAGTTTACCAGGAAAATACTCTGTAGGACACAACAGATATAGTACTACTGGAGATAATACTTTAAGAAATATTCAGCCTTTTTTTGCAGATACAAATGCAGGAGGCATTGGTGTTGCTCACAATGGAAATTTAACAAATTCAATCACTCTTCGAAACAAACTGGTTCAAGATGGTGCTATTTTTCATACGACGTCCGATACAGAAACTATTGTTCAACTGATTGCAAAATCAAAAAGAAATAAGACAATTGATAAAGTGATAGATGCTATTTTTCAAATTCAAGGAGGTTATGCATTGGTAATGCTTACACAAAATATTTTAATAGGTGTAAGAGATCCTTACGGAATAAGACCTTTAGTAATTGGTAAAATAAAAGACAGTTATGTTTTTTCTTCTGAAACTTGTGCATTAGATATTATTGGTGCAAAATATGTGCGGGATGTTGAGAATGGTGAAGTCGTTTATGTTGAGGATAATGAATTAAAAAGCATTAAACCCTTCCCTGCTAGAAAGGTTCGTCCTTGTGTCTTTGAGTATATATACTTTGCAAGACCTGATAGTTTACTAAATGGTAAATCGGCCTATGAACATAGAAAAAAATTTGGAGTTGAGCTTGCAAAAGAAAACAAAATTGATGCTGATATAGTAGTGCCAGTTCCAGATTCAGGGAATGCTGCAGCTCTTGGATTTGCTCAACACCTGGGAATAAATTTTGAATTAGGTTTAATTAGAAATCATTACGTGGGTAGAACTTTTATTGAGCCTAGCCAAAAAATTAGAAGCCTTGGAGTCAAACTAAAATTGAATGCCAATCAATCAACAATTAAAGATAAGAGAATTATATTAATAGACGACTCTTTAGTTAGAGGAACAACATCTCACAAGATTGTAAAAATGCTTTATGATGCTGGTGCAAAAGAGGTTCATGTTAAAATAGCCTGCCCAGAAATTAGGTATCCTGACTTTTATGGTGTTGATACACCCACTAAAAAAGAACTTCTTGCTGCAAATAAAACAAATGAAGAAATCTGTGAATATATTGGAGCTCAATCTTTAGATTTTTTATCTTTAGAAGGAATGTATAGAGCAATGGGTTTTGAAAAAAGAGACGAAGTTTACCCTCAATTAACTGATCATTACTTTACAGGTGAGTATCCTGTCAAACCTGTAGATGAGTTAGGTGATGATAAAATTACTCAATTATCTTTATTAAGCACAGCATCTAACAATTAATATGAACTAAGTAAAGTTTATTGAAGTGAATTAATTTTTTTATTAGCTTTAAAATAACTTTTATACCATTATATGGACATCAATGATTAATCATAAAGAGCATATAATCAAATATTTTGAGTCTGGTATTAAAGATACTAAAAACTTTAAAATGGGCATCGAACATGAAAAATTTTTATTTGATCAAAAAACAAATAAAAGAGCTGATTACCCAACTATCAAAAAGATGTTTACATTATTAAGTGAATTTGGCTGGAAGCCAATAATGGAAAAGCAAAATATTATTGGTCTTCAAAAAAAAGGGAAGAATATTACTCTTGAACCAGGAAACCAAATTGAATTATCAGGTGATAAATTAAACAATATTCATGAAGCTTGTTCTGAATCTCATGATTATTTATTTGAATTACAACAAGTTACAAAAAAATTAAATTTAAAGATTGTCAGTTCTGGCTTTGATCCGATGTCAAAACTTAATGAAGTTCCAAATAATCCAAAACAAAGATATGAAATAATGACTAAGGATATGCCTGAGGGTGGAGCGCTAAGTTTGGATATGATGTATAGAACTTGTGGAACTCAATTAAACCTTGATTATAATTCGGAAGAAGATTTTATAAAAAAATTTAAGATCATTAATTCTATAGTCCCTATTTCAATAGCACTATTTGCAAACTCCTCCATTGTTGAAAAAAAAAAAAGTAACTATATGTCTTATAGATCAAAAGTTTGGCAAGAAACCTCTAGAGGTGGTTTGCCTGAGGCTTTTTTTGACAACATAAACTTTGAAAAATATGCTGATTTTGCAATAAACTTTCCTCTACTTTTTATTCAAAATAATAAAAAATATTTATCTGGAAAAAATTATACTTTTTTAGATTTTATGAATGAAAAAATTAGTGAGATAGACAATAGGTTACCAACCGAAGATGACCTGACAACTCACCTGAGTACTATCTTCACTGAAAATAGATTAAAAAAATATATTGAATTAAGATCAATGGACACGTGTGGTTGGGATTGCTTGTGTGCTGGACCCGCTTTTAATACTGGAATTTTATATGGAAATTTAGATGAAGCTTATGAGTTAATTTCTAAATGGGATAAAAATAAGATTATTAATGCGTACCTGGAGGCACCTAAAAAAGGTTTTAATACAGAGTTAATGGGCAAAGATTTGCTGCACTGGTCAACTATACTTCTTGATATTTCAAAAAAGGGTTTAGAAAGAAGAGATATTTTAAATAAATCAAACGAAAATGAAGCCAAATTTTTAGATCACTTAGAAAAATTAATTGAAAATAAGACAACAAATGCAGATCATATGCTTAAAAAATTTTCTAAAAATGAAAATTTGAATGATTTATATGACAAGTAGAATAATTGCGATTCAAGGAAATCACCCCTCTAAACTCAACCTTAAAAATGATACCAGTATATTTCTTGCAGTAGAGGCACAAAACAGAAAATATAAAATTTTTTATTATGAACCAAAATATTTATCAATAATTAATAATAGAGTTGTAGCTCATGGCTATTATGTAGAATTCAGCTACTCAAAAAAAAAATTCTTTAAGATTAATAAAAAACTTAAATTGGATTTATCCCAATGTAAATATCTGTTAGTACGGCAGGATCCACCTTTTAATTTAGAATATATTTCAACCACGTACATATTGGATAAAATTAAAGACAAAGTTAAAATTATTAATAATCCAACATCCATAAGAAATATCTCTGAAAAACTATACTCATCTTATTTTCAAAAATATATGCCCAATACAATTTTTACAAAAGATATGAATGAAATAAATAAATTTTTTACAAAGAATAAAAAGATTATTATCAAACCTATTCATAGTTTTGGTGGAAATGATATTCATCTTGTGGAGAAAAAAATTAATAAAAAAATGATTTTAAATTTTATAAAAAAACATGGGCATATTATGTGTCAAAAGTTTTTACCCAAAATTAAGTTTGGGGATAAAAGAGTTTTTTTAATTAATGGAAAAATTTGTGGTGCAATTTCAAGAATTCCTAA
>CAJQSZ010000039.1 GCA_905618805.1 uncultured Candidatus Pelagibacter sp. | reverse complement strand
ATAGTGTCCGCTATAACAAATATTCCAGTAAGAAGAGATGTTGCTATGACTGGTGAAGTAACACTAACTGGTCAAGTTTTACCAATTGGTGGTTTAAAAGAAAAATTATTAGCAGCTCATAGAGCTGGAATTAAACAGGTTATTATACCAAAAGAAAATGAAAAAGACTTAGCCGATATGCCAAAAAAAATCACTGATGATATTAAAATAACACCAGTTGAACATGCCGACGAAGTATTAAAGATAGCTTTAACAAAAGAACTAAAAAGAGTTGAGTGGGTTGAGGTTGAGAGTATCTCTAAACCTAACGATAAATCTCAAGCTAGCATTCAATAAATACACATTTAAATTATAAATTGGTCCAGGTCAATTACAGCAAGTGCACGACGGGTATTTTGTTTGACTACTAGAACTGGTTCATGTTTTCCGTGCTTAACTGATTGATCCCAGAAGTGGTATAGGGTTTTAAACTTCTCCTGGTTCTTACATTCAAATTGATATGGAATTAATCTTCTTCCTATTCTGCTAATCTTTAAATCTTCTCCATTGCTTCCATTCTTACCAACTTTTAAATCTGCTGGGTGTAGGTGTGGGAAGGCTTTGAGTAATTTATCCCTTAATAAGGCTTGCAGTAATCTGCCCTTCTTTTGTTTTGATATTTGTTTCATTATAAATTTATTGTTGGTTTTTGGTTCATGTAGAATTTTTTTGGCATCACCGACCATGACTCAGTTTCTTTTCTAATATCTTCAAGAATATCCTCTGGGTTTCTAACTCCGTCTTTCATGTACTTTCTTTTTTCAATTATATTATTTACTAGGAACTGATCATTATGATCTGCTGTTTCTGCACGACTCATAAGGTTATTAAATAACTCCTCTGGGTTTCTATTTGCAAATTTTTCAAGATTATATTTAGTGTTCTTGCACCAAGATTTAATTTTTTCTTTTAAATCCTTCTCCAGTTCCGGTAATTTTTCTTTAGCTTCACTTACATTAGATGCTTCACTATTTATTTCAGTCCAGCATTTAATGTAATTGGATTGATTAAGATATAATAAATAGATTATTTATATATCTAGCAAGAAGTCCTCACACAATAGTGTGATTATAATATATTGAGATAAAATGAAAAAAGCTTATAAAATACTCCTAATGAATAGAAATTTAAACATAGTAAACAGAATTTTTAAATCTATTTTTCTTAAACAAATTCCTAATTATGCGGTAATATATGTGGATGGTAGATGTAATATGCATTGCGGATTTTGCATTCATGCTGCGGTTGATGCAAGAAAAACACCTGTAATCTCACCGGTGCAGTGGGGTCAAGTTTTTAAAAAAGCAAATAGTTTACTTCATTTAACTGTTACTGGAGGTGAGCCTTTTTTAAGAAAAGATTTTGTAGAAATAATTGATAATATAATTTTAAACTGCAACGTTCCTAGAATAAGCATTAAAAGTAATGGGTTTTATGTAGATAGAATCAAAAAATTTGTTCCTGAATTGATTGAAAAACATCCTAATACAGAATTCACATTATCAATTTCTTTAGATGGACCAAAAGAGATACACGACAAAGTTAGAGTGTTTGATGGGGCTTACGAAAAAGTTTTAGAAACAATTGCTGAAATGAAAAAGTATAGAAGTAAACCAAATTTTTTTCTAAGACTAGCATCAGTTATTACAGAAGATAATAAACATATTTTAGAAGAGCTATTTAATGAAACAGCTACATGGCCAATCGACTTTCATGAATTAATTTTACTTAGGGATGTTCCAGCTAAAGAGCAGCTAGCTCTTAAAGATGATTATGAAAGATTATGTAAACTTCAACATCAAAGAACATCGGTTAATTGGAGAAAAAGTTTTAATGGTAGATTAATGGAAAAGATATTTCTAGAAACGATCAAAAGAATTGATAGCGATAAAGTATATTCTCCTTGTAAAGCTGGTGGAAGGTTTGTTGAAATTTTTCCAGATGGAATTGTTAGAGGTTGTGAAGTAGAGAAATTATGGGATGTGTCAGAAATTGGTTCAGTTAATAATACAAATTTAGATATTGTTGATATAGTTGAATCAAAAAAAGCAAAAGAGTTTCAAAAAATTGCCAAAGATTGTACTTGTACATTTGAATGTGCAAATGCAATAAATACTGTTTATGATCCAAAACATTGGTTGTCTTTAATTAAATAATTTAATCCATATGGTAAATGAAAATAAAGTTTCTATTATAGTGCCGGCATATAATGCTGAGAAAACTATAAAAAAAACTTTAGAAATAATTTTACAAGAATCTCACAACCTTCAATCTGAAGTAATAGTGGTCGATGATAAAAGTACAGATAAAACTGTAGAAATTATTAAAGAATTTAAAGGTATTCAATTAATTCAATTAAAGAATAATTTGGGGGCAGGCAATGCAAGGAATATTGGAGCAGATGCTTCTCAATATGAAATTCTTTGCTTTATCGATTCAGATATAGAGATATCTAAAGATTCAATTTTAAAATTAATCAAAAGACTAAATGAAAATGGGAAGACAGGATCAGTTTCTGCAACACAAAATTTAAATAATTTAAACAAAATTAGTTGGTCCTCTGATTTTGTTTGTCTCAAATCTTGTTACGGGGTTGATACAATAGTGACTGAAAAAAAATTTTCTGTGTGTTGCTCAGAGTTTTGCGTCATTTCAAAAAAACTTTTTAATGAAGTTGGTAAATGGAAAGCACTTTATTCAGCTGGTGGTGAAGAATTTGACATGGGATACAAAATTACAAATCTAAATAAAGAAAATATCAAAATTGCAAATGCTCAGTATTCTGGTTACTGGTGTGATTTTTTTACAAGATTTAAAAGAATAATTGAAAGGACATCAAAATATACACCTTTATTATTAGAGAAAAAGAAATTTGACTCTACAGGTTCATTTGCTACATCAAATCAATTTTACTCTTCATTATTAACATTACTTATGATGAGTTTGTTTTTTTTTAATCTAATTATAACAAACTTAAATATAGCTCT
>CAJQSZ010000038.1 GCA_905618805.1 uncultured Candidatus Pelagibacter sp. | reverse complement strand
GTATTTAAACTTATCTAAAATATCTGTTTCAAAATCATAAAATTCTTCTTTTTTAATAACGTACCTTAATTTTGCAGATCTTGAAGGTGGATTTTCTCTAATTTCATTTGCTGAGGGGGTGATTGGTTTTTTACTAATAGACTTAAATAGATTAACCGTTTCTTTGTTTTTTGGTAAATATCTAGATACGCTTTTGTTTTCTGATAAACTTTTAAAAAAATATTTAACTATTTTGTCTTCAAGAGAATGAAATGTCACAACAGCTATAACTCCATCTTTTTTTACTACTTTTGCTGCACTAATAAGTCCATAAATTAATTCACTAATTTCTTTGTTAACAAATATTCTTAAAGCTTGAAATACTTTTGTTGCACTGTGGGTTCTTTGATTTTTTTTTCTTTTTGAAGATTCTATAATTCTAACCAGCTCTTCTGTGGTTATTTTTCTAATTGCCCTATCTTCTACAATGTTATGGGCTATTCTTTTACTGTCTTTTTCTTCTCCAAAATATTTAAATATTTGAGAAAGTTCTTTTTCTTCTAAATTATTTATTACTTCTTTGGCAGAGAATTCATTAATTCCCATTTTCATATTAAGTTCACCAATGGTTTCAAAAGAGAGGCCTTTTTTTGTGTCTTTTATTTGTGTGTATGAATAACCTAAATCAAAAATTACCCCTTTAATATTTTCTTTTTTAAGTTTTAAATTATCAAGTTGACTAAACTTTATATTTTTAAATTGAAATCTATCCACATATTCATTTTGAATTTCTTGAGCTTTTTTACTGCTATCTAGATCTCTATCTAAGGCTATAACTTTTGTCTCAGAAAAACCTAAAATTTTTTTTGTGTAACCACCTTGACCAAACGTGCAGTCAATATATGTGCCACCATATTGAGGAGTAATAATTCTAACTAATTCAGTTAGTAATACTGGATAATGATTTTTCTTATCCAGTATTATGTTGGTTATCATTTATTTTTTTGAAGATCATTAGTTTTTTTGTCTTCTTAAAAATGCAGGAATTTCTAGATCGTCATCCTCATAATTATTTTCAATATTTTCTGCAGATAACAAGCCTTCTGTTTCAGCAGTCTCATTGTCTGAATTAAACAAATCTGGAGAGGTTTCCCCTTCTACCCCAAAGTTTTCAAGTCCATTAGAAACATGCTTTTCTTCTATGAAAATATTTTCTTCTACTTTATTCGAAGTGCCCAGAGCTTCCTCTATTGAAGGTTGTTCATAATGATGTGTTTGATTATTTTCAATAATACTCTCAACTCCACTGTTGGTTACAGTAGTTTGTTCATTCATTATTTCTGATGATGTGGTGCTAGTAATTGGCTCTTCTATTACCTCATTTTCTAACTTTAGAGCATTAGCTCCATTTGTAATTGGATTTGATATTGTTGGAGAAAAATTGAATGATTGAGCAGAACCTGTAACACTAAAATCTGAATAACCAGGGTTTCTATTCTGTATTCTATGAACCATGTTAATTACTGATTTTGATTCTGGCTGTTGACCATCCAGTGCTGTTGCTACGATTGACACTCTAATTTTACCATCAAGTTCAGCAGAGGTAATGGCTCCTATAATCACTTCAGCTTCTGGATCTACTTCGGCTCTTATTTTGTTTACTACTTCATCAACTTCAAAAAGTTTTAGATCTTTACCACCTGTAATATTAACTAATAATCCTTTTGCACCCTTTAAAGTGTAATCATCAATTAATGGATTGCTGATTGCCATATCTGTTGCTTTTGCAGCTCTACCTTCTCCTTCAGCTTCTCCAGTTCCCATCATTGCCTTACCCATTGAAGCCATTACAGTTTCAACATCAGCAAAATCTAAATTGACTATACCTGGTCTGACCATTAGGTCAGTTACACTTTGCACGCCTTGCATTAAAACATTATTTGAAAGATTAAAAGACTCTTCAAATGTAGTTTGTTCGTTAGCAATTTTAAATAAATTTTGATTTGGGATTACAATAATTGTATCCACATGTTTTCTCAACTCTTCAAGGCCTTGTTGGGCTCTTCTCATTCTCGAAGGTCCTTCATATAAGAAGGGTAAAGTAACAACACCTACTGTTAAGATATTCAATTCTTTGGCAGCTCTTGCAATAACATGTGCTGCTCCAGTTCCTGTTCCACCACCCATTCCAGCAGTAATGAAAACCATATTTGCACCTTGAAGTGTATTTACAATGTCATTTAAAGATTCATCAGCCGCTGCTTGACCAATATCATGCTTTGCTCCCGCACCCAAACCTTTTGTTAAATTTAAACCAATTTGAATTCTTGCCTTAGCTTTACTTAGTTTTAAATCTTGAGCGTCAGTATTTACTGCAATGAATTCTACTCCTTGTAATCCATTATCAATCATTTCATTGAGTGCATTTCCACCTGCGCCACCAACTCCTACTACTAATAACCTTGGTTGTAATTCTTTTATCTCTGGTGCTTTAAAGTTAATTGTCATTTTTATTTCCCCTCATTGTTATTAAAATGTTTTTCCCATTTAAGGCTTGCTCGATTTATATTTGCTTTTCGTCTTGCGTTTACCTTAAATTTTTCAAATGCTGCTGGTTCCCAAATTTGAAATGTTTGACCTTGACCTACAAACAGCATGCTATTTTTAATTTTTGCATGTTTTAATAATTTCGTTGAAAGTGAAATTCTACCTTCACCATCAAATTGTAAATTTATACTTTCAGATAAAATTGATGTTGCAAAAAAATCTCTTTTTTCTTCAAATGGGCTTAAAGAATCTATGCCTGCTGAAAGTTTTTCAATTCTGTCCTGTGAGCAAGCTTCAATAGATTGATTATTAAATGATGGATAGCAAATAATGCCATTATACCCTAGATTTGAAAGATGTGACCTATAGCTAGATGGCACTGACACCCTTCCCTTTTTGTCTATTTTGTTCTCGTAAGTAGATAAAAACATATTTTTTATATTTCATAAATTCCATATTTGGGAATATATGGGATAATATGGGTATTTAAGTATTGTGTCAAATGTTGTTTTTAGCTATATCTACTCATGATTATGGACATGTTTGATGTATCCTTATTAATCCTAAAATCAATTTTTTTGTTGGCTTAATACAAGTTAAGAAGAAAAAAGAGAACAGAAATGATTCAATTATGAATCAAAAGGTGAACATTTGAATTAGCAAATAGCATGCTTTGGATAAGTTGCCAGACAAACTATAAGCCGGGTTCTGTCATTTAAACCTATCATTTCTCTAGACTTAAGATCACTCTTAAGCTCAAGCAACTAACCCTGATGACTAGCCAAAGACGGCTTTTAGTTTTACAACAATGTCATCTCTACTTAGTCTTGCTCCCAGTGGGGTTTTCCAGCGTTCATTGTTACCAATAGAACCGGTGTGCTCTTACCACACCTTTTCACCCTTGCCATGTTATGGCGGTTTATTTTCTGTGGCACTATCCCTAGGGTTTCCCCCGCCAGGCATTATCTGGCACTGTGTCTTTGCGGAGCCCGGACTTTCCTCTTTAAATAAATCTAAAGCGACAAGTCATTTATCTGGCATAAGTAATTTATTACTAAACCATAAAACTTCAAGATAAAATTAATGAAAATTTTTAGCTAAATTTTGACTTATAATCACACATTCTTGATCTATTTTACCATCAATTAAATCCTGTCTGTACCTTCTTTGGAAAGCTTTAATAATATAGTTTAAGTATTTTTTTTGACTCAGATCTCCTGGGAATTTTTTTTGATAACCAATTTTGAACAAATTATTAATAAAAAAATCTTTATCGACTTTTGTAGCTTTGATTTCTCTATTTTTTATTAAATCTTTTTTTTTTACTGTATGCCATAAACCTACTTTGTTTTTCGCTAAATATTTCCATGGAAATTTTTCTCCTGGATCTTTTTTTCTTTCTGGGGCTATATCAGAATGACCTAAAATATCTTTAAGACCAATCTTGTATTTTTTAATCAAATACCTGCTTAATCTTAAAAGGGAGCTAATTTGTTTTTTGCTAAATTTTTTATATCCAAACTCATGGCCTGGATTTGTAATTTCAATCCCAATAGAATTTTTATTTAAAGACTTATAGTTTCCCCATGAAGACTTTCCCGCATGCCATGCAATATAAGATCCTGGCACCATTGTAATAATTTCTCCATTTTTTTTAACTAGATAGTGGCAGCTAACCTCAGATTGTATATTGCTAAGTCTATTTATAGCTTGTGATTCTTTTTTCATTCCCGTGTAATGAAAAATAATAAATTTTATTTCATTAAATTTTCTTTTTTTAGGATTAAAGTTAGGGGAATAATTTAATGTAGTTTTTATTGGCATAAATTAAGTCATTTTTTTAGTAAATCTCGATTTACTTTAAGGTAATATGTACTATATAATTAATTAATATGAATAAATTTTTAACATCATCTTTAATTGTAATCCTACTAACTACTAATGTTGTTGCTGATACAGATGGTTTAAATAGTTTATCAAAAACATCAAAGCCAGTAAAAGACTGTTTTGAAAAATTAAATAGAGCTACATTTAAATTAAATCAAGGTTTAGATAAAGTAATTTTTAGGCCAGTTGCAAAAGCTTATAGAGTTTTGCCCTCTTCAGTGAGAGGTGGAACAAATAATGCACTTAATAATCTTTCTTCTCTTATAACTGTACCAAACAATATTTTACAAGGAGAATTTAAAATTGCAGGAATTAACACGGGTAGATTTGTTGTCAACACAACTTTGGGAGTTCTTGGAATATTTGATGTAGCTGAAAAAATTGGTTTTTCTGAATACGAAAAAGAGGACTATGGTCAAACACTTGGAAAATGGGGAGTAGGCGCAGGCTGTTATGTTGTTTTACCAGTTTTAGGACCATCAACTATTAGAGATACAGTTGGTTCGTTTGTAAATGTATTGGGTGGAGACCCTTATTATAACGCTTCTACTCATGGAAATAATGAGTATTTAAATGACCAAGTATACATGACTACAAAAGTTATATCTGGAATAGACTTTAGGGCAAAAAATTTGGATTCTATAGATAATTTACAAAAAAACTCTTTGGATTTTTATGCGTCTGTAAGAAGTTTATACTTACAAGATAGACAGCAGAAAATTACAAACTCAAATCCAACAATTGAAATTATGTATGAAGGCGACTGGGAAGAAATAGATTCTCAATAATAAAAAAAATAAAGTTAATAAAAAGATAGGTAAAAAATATGTGGTCAAAAAAAATATTAATTTTGTTAACTTTTGTAATAATTTCTTTTTCAAGCATTACTAAATCCTATTCAATCGAAGCTGATATTTTTATTCAATCGGTAGTTAACAGAGCAGCAGAAACACTTAGTGGAAATCTCACCAAAGATGAAAGAATTGAAAAATTAAAAGACATAGCCAGAGAAACTGTAGATATTGATGGTATAGGCCGTTATACTTTAGGATCTTACAGAAGTAAGATTACAGATAGTCAAATGATTGAATACAAATTTTTATTTCAAGAATATTTCTTAAAAACTTTTTCTAGCAGATTAGCTGAGTATTCAAATCCAGAGATAGAGGTAGTTTCTAAAAAAAAATTAAATGAAAACTATACAATGGTTTCAAGTATTTTGGTCTCAACAGAACAAAGACCAGAAGTGAAAATTGATTGGAGAGTTAGCACAAAGAATCCTGATAACCTTTTAATAATGAACTTGGTTATTGAGGGGTTAAGTCTTGCGAGAACTCAAAAGGAAGAATTCTCCTCTATTATTCAAAATAATGATGGAGATATTAATGCTCTTTTTTCAACTTTAAAAGAGTTTACTAAATAATCATCAATAAAAAATAATTTTTGGTGGGCCCACCAGGACTCGAACCTGGGACCAATACATTATGAGTGTACTGCTCTAACCAACTGAGCTACAGGCCCTACTCAATTAACAAACTTTTACTTTGTTTTTTATTTTCATTCAAGTCAAGAAAAGAACATTTGTTCATTTAATGTTGCTTTTGTGTACCGTATGTTTTGGGATTTATTGGTAAATCTATTGGTAAGAGAATTTCTTCTTATTTTAGATTAGCTAAAATTTATTTGAAACTTCAATATTTGCACCATAGTCAGGTACTTCACTTAAGAAATTATAATTAGAACTCATTTTTATGCTCAAAATTATAAAAACCTAAATTTTTTAAAATTTATTATTAAATTTACTGCGTGTATTTGATTTAGAATTTAATTTAGAAAATGATTTGTCAAATCAAGAAAATCATGATGCTAACATACTTCTATTAAATAAATTTTAAGCTTCTATTCCCACTGCTCGTGATGGTGGGGACTGATGGTTACGCTCCATCTGCCTTTCCAATGTCAATGGAACACTCTACTAATGAGCTAAGCCCCCTGTTCATGATCCTAGATTATCTCATAGTGAAGTAATTATCAAAACTATTATTTTCTTGAGTTAAGTGAATACATTATAAATATTAATTTTGTGAGAATATATTTGTTTCTCTATTAACTGAATACATTAACGATAAATTAAGCCAAAAAATAGTAGAACTATAATCACCAAAAAATGCTCCACTTGGTAAAAAAGGTATGAATACATTGAATAAAAATATGAAGCAGCCAATTTGTATATAATTTTTTGATTTTAAGATTATTTTTAACTTACCAAAGGTGAGATTGAACAATATGAATAAAAGTATAATTGTTCCTATAAATCCGTGTTCTGCTAAAAACTCAAAATAAATTTGATGAGGATGCGTATTACAAATATATTCATTCTTTTTAATTTCTGTACAAGTTTCTAATCTATAGTTTTTATTTCCTACACCAAAAAATGGATAATTTTTAAAGACACTATAACCAGATCGGTAGTGGTTAGCATATATACCGAGGCCAGCATTTTTTTTATCTTCTATTTTCCTTACATCAGAATAATATATGGTAAGTATTGGATCTAAAAATTGACTTTTGTATCTTAATTTTAAAAAATCTGAACTATTAATCAAAGAACCGATTAATACAGCTGCTAATAAAATTGAAATTAATTTTTCTTTAATCTTAAAATGATTATTAATCGAGAAAAAAATTAAAAACCCAAAAATAGCCTTAATTGTATTTGATCTTTCCCCTGTTAAAAATATTGCACAAAGAAAAAACAGCAAGACTAGTAATATGAGATACTTATAATTTATCGAAAACTTATGATTTAAAGAAAAGAAATAACCTACAATAACTAGATAAAAAGCATTAATATATCCCCCAACAATAGGCTCATCTTTAAAAAAACTTACAATTCTATTTCCATGTGCTTTACCATACCCCAAAACATTTGTTCCAGTTAAATTTTCAATATAAGTGTCTGTTGTTAGTATGAAAAGAGTGAGCGCCCAAATTATTAAAATTTTATTAAAAAAAACTTTATGATAAAAAAAATAATTAAATGCGCAAAAAAGAATTATAAATCTAATAAATCCAAAATTTCTTAGAGCACCTATGGAAAAATTCTCTGATATTAAAGAATTAAAGATTAGATATAACCATAGTATTAAAGCTAACTTAACAGTTTTATTTGATAAAAATTTATATTCTTTTACATAGATTATAAAATATATAAATGAAAAATTTATTAACAGAATATTGAGTAACGAAATTGCTGGACCTAAAATTATTGAGGCTGGAATTAAAGAAAATAATATGAAAAAATAGCTTTCGAATATCTTATTGTCTCTTTTAAACATTAAAGAGCTTTAACTTTCTAGAAAACTTTTTAATTGTTTAGACCTACTAGGGTGTTTTAATTTTCTTAAAGCTTTTGCTTCTATTTGTCTGATTCTCTCTCTAGTAACAGAAAATTGAAGGCCTACTTCTTCGAGCGTATGGTCTGTATTCATCCCAACACCAAATCTCATTCTTAATACTCTTTCTTCTCTTGGTGTTAAAGTTGATAAAATTTTTGTAGTCGCTTCACTTAAATTTGATTTAATTGCTTGCTCTAGGGGAGCTAAAGCTTTTGTATCTTCAATAAAATCACCTAAACTACTATCCTCTTCATCTCCAACTGGCTTCTCCAGAGATACTGGTTCTTTTGAAATTTTTAGAACTTTTCTGACTTTATCCAGGGGCATTCTTAGCTTTTGAGCTAACTCCTCAGGAGTTGCTTCTCTACCAAACTCACTTAAAATTAATCTTTGGGTTCTTACAATTTTGTTAATTGTTTCAATCATATGAACAGGAATTCTGATAGTTCTTGCTTGGTCTGCAATAGATCTTGTTATTGCCTGTCTTATCCACCATGTGGCATATGTTGAGAACTTATAACCCCTTCTATATTCAAACTTATCAACAGCCTTCATAAGACCTATGTTTCCCTCTTGAATAAGATCTAAGAATTGAAGTCCTCTGTTTGTATATTTTTTAGCGATTGAAATTACCAGCCTCAAGTTAGCTTCAACCATTTCTTTCTTTGCTATTCTGGACTCTTTTTCACCTTTTTGAACCCTACTAACTATTTTTTTAAAGTCAGTAACGGAAATTCCTAATTTGTGACTTATTTCAATTAATCTTTCTCTAATATTTTTAAATTCTTCTTTATTTTTTGAAAAAAACTTTTTCCACATTATGTTTGTATCGAGAAATTTTTTAAGATTTGGGTTAATTTCATTTCCTATATAAAACTTAATGAATTCATTTCTTGGAATATTTTGATTCATTGCCAGTCTTAAGAGGTTTCCTTCTAATGAAACAATCTTTTTATTTTCGATATAATGTTTTTGAACTAATTCTTCTGATACTGATGGAGATAGTTGAAGAGATTTAATATTTTCTAGAATATCATTTACAATTTTTTCATAACTTTTTTCTTTAGCAGCAGAGAAAATTTCTGATTTTAAAATACAGTCTAGTTTTTCATTTTGGTATTTTGTTAGTTTTGCATATTCTTTTGTAAGAGTGTTAACAGTTTTTAAAACTTTTGGTTTTATCTCCGTTTCCATTGCAGCAAGTGTTGGATTAAATTCATCATCATCATCACTGCTGCTTGAGCCTTCGTTATTTTTATCAGTCTCACCTGAATTTCTTTGTTTGGCACTTGGTCCAGTGCTCTCATCTTCCATATAAT
This sequence comes from uncultured Candidatus Pelagibacter sp., assembly GCA_905618805.1. Taxonomy (GTDB): domain Bacteria; phylum Pseudomonadota; class Alphaproteobacteria; order Pelagibacterales; family Pelagibacteraceae; genus Pelagibacter. The sequence goes on along the minus strand of CAJQSZ010000038.1, from coordinate 1,796 downwards.
TAGTGTCTATATCTATAATTTCTCTCACTAAAATTTCATCTGTTTGAAGTTTTTCATCCCATTCAACAAATTGATGTGCGGTGATAGGACTTTGAGCTAATGCTATTAGCATTACGTCTTTTCCAGCCTCAATTCTTTTTGCAATTGCAATCTCACCTTCACGAGAAAGGAGTTCAACACCCCCCATCTCTCTTAAATACATTCTTATCGGGTCATCACTTTTCTCGATAGTTTTTCCAGTTTCTGTAGAAGAGTTTTCTTTTTTTCTTAAAACTTTAAAATCAGATTTTTTTTCAACTAGAGCTACATTTTCATCTAGAATATGCATGAAAGCTTGCTCTAAATTATTATTAGAAAGATTTCTTTTTCCTAGCGATTTATTAAGCTCATCAAAAGTTACAAATCCTCTGTGGGTTCCACGACCCATAAGTCTAGCAAATGATTTTGTAATTATTCTTTCCACAATAGTATATTTGAGATGACTTATATAAGCGCAATTTTAAAAAAATCCATGTATTTTTTGTATGTTTTAATTGGGGTTTTTTTGTTTTTTTAGCTCTCTTATTTCATTAAAAGTACTTTCGCTTAAATCTTTAGAAAATTTTGACTCAAGTTCCTCTATTCTAAACTCCAAATCATAGTTTTTAAGATCTCGTGAAATTTCATCTAATAGTTCAAACATCTTATTCTGATTATTTTGGTTGCTATTCATAATATGTTTAATAGATGCAAATTTAAATATTTTTTCAATTAACTGCGAGTCAATTGGTATTTCCTGAAGGTTAAGTTTTTCACCACTTTTTAATTTCACTAAAAGTGTTTCATAAATTAATTTATTTTCATCACTAAATAATTTTATATTTTCAATTAAATGAATATTTTCTTGAAATATATCTAAATTATTCATTATCAAGTAAAGTAATGAGAATTCTTTTAGCTCCACTCCACTTAAGGATTTACTTTCATTGAAATATTTCTGAGTAGACCTTAGTGATTTAATTTTTTTCTTATAAAACAGTTTTCTACCTACATTGCTATGAGGAGTTAGAGTTGAGATTTTTTCTAAAAAAAACTCAAGTACATATTTCTTAATAAAGTCATCTTTAATAGTTCCAGCTATAGATCGTAGTTTTTTTTCAAAAATTGCCATTGATGAAGGATTGTTATCAGTCTGTTGTTTATAATGATTGAATATAAATTGATGGATTGAAATTTTTGCTTGTTTTGTAAAATCAATAAAATTCGCTTTACCATTTTTATTGGCATAACTATCTGGATCTTCATCATCTGGTAAAAAAAGAAATGAAATCTGTTTTTCTGGTTGTAATTCTTTAATTGAATTTTCTGCAGCTCTAAGTGCTGCTTTATATCCACTCTCATCTCCATCAAAACAAATAATTATATCTTCAAAAAATTGGTTTAGTATTATAATTTGTCTGTCTGTTAAGGATGTGCCTAAGTTTGCAACTACATTTTCAATTCCATTTTTACTCAACCCAACAACATCCATGTAACCTTCGACAAGATACACATGATCAATTTTATTAGATAGTTTTCTAGCTAGATCTAAATTGTATAAATTGGAACCTTTTTTAAAAAAAGATGTTTCCGGTGAATTAATATATTTTGCCATATAACTATTTTCTTGAATTGTTCTTCCTCCCAGTCCAATTGGCTGACCTGAAATATTATTAATTGGAAATATAACTCTGTCTCTAAATCTTTCTATATATGTATTTTTTTTCTCATCTAAGTAAAAAAGTCCACTTTCAACTAATGCTTTTTCACTAAAATCG
>CAJQSZ010000037.1 GCA_905618805.1 uncultured Candidatus Pelagibacter sp. | reverse complement strand
AATTTTTATTGCTTTAATTTTAAGTAGTGAAAAAAATTTAAATATTTATTTTAAATATTTTTTAAGTCTCTTTTTAATTTTACCTATATTTCTTTTACTAATAATGCAGCCAGATATTGGACAAACTTTGCTAGTTTTCTCATCTTGGTTTGCGCTAGTTTTTATTTCAGGATTAAGTCTTGTTGTAATACTAGGTTTTTCCAGCATCATACTATCAGCTTTATTTTATATGATATTTTTTGTTCCTAGATTTGAATACATAAGTAATCGAATTTCTTCCTTTTTTAACCCGAGCAGTGGAACTCACAACTTTCAATCTGAAAAAGCGATAGATGCAATCAGTAGTGGTGGGTTTTTTGGAAAAGGAATTGGTGAAGGTACATTAAAAAATAGAGTTCCAGAAGCACATACGGATTATATAATATCAGTAATTTCTGAGGAATTTGGTGTAGTGATGATCTTGCTCTTATTATTTTTATTTTTATTTTTTATCTACACAGTGTTTGAAAAAATATACATTGAGAAAGACGAAAAAATTAAATTAATCCTTGCTGGATCAATAATTTTAATTGTTTTACAGGCCTTAATTCATTTGGGTGTAAATATTAGGTTATTTCCAACGACGGGTATGACTTTGCCATTTCTTAGTTATGGTGGATCCTCAATTATAGGTGTTTCAATTTTGTCAGGTATAATTTTAAATTTAACAAAAAGAAAAGTGAATTAAGTGAAAAAGAGAATTTTAATTAGTACTGGAGGTTCAGGTGGACACGTCGTTCCTGGTACAATCTTCTATGAACATCTTCAAGATAAGTTTGATATCTTTATGATTTCAGATCTTAGAGGATTGAAATTTTTAAACAAAGATAAATATAATATGGAAATTTTAGATATAACTAGAATATCCAGAAATATTTTTCTTCTACCTTTTCAAATTTTTTTAATTTTTTATTCATTACTGCGAGCTCTATTAATTTTAAAAAAGAATAAAATTAAAATAGTTATATCTACTGGCGGTTATATGTCTGTGCCATTATGTTTAGCATCAAAAATACTTAATATTAAATTATTTTTATTTGAACCAAATATGGTTTTGGGTAAATCAAATAAATTTTTCATTAAAAGCTGTGAGAAAATATTTTGTTACTCTGATAAAGTTAAAAATTACCCAAATAAATTTATAAATAAAATTTCTATTATTCCAACTCTTTTAAGAAAGAAATTTTATAATCTCAAGAGGGCTAGTATGGTTAATAAAGATGTGCATTTATTGATAATTGGGGGAAGTCAAGGTGCAAAATCATTCGATGCAATAGCTGAAAGATCAATAATTGATCTATCAAAAAAATATAAATTTAAAGTTTTTCAACAAACAAACCAAAAAAATTTTCATAGTTTAAAATTATTCTATCAAGCAAAACAAATTGATAATGAGCTATTTGATTACAATGAAGATATTTCAGCTTTCATGAACAAAGCCACCATATGCTTAACTAGAGGTGGTGCCTCGACATTAGCAGAATTGGTGTTTCTAAACGTGCCTCATCTAGTAATACCATTGCCTACTGCAAAAGATAATCACCAATTTGAAAATGCATTTTTTTATAATCAACTTGGATGTAATTGGATTTTAAATCAAAATGAAATTAATGATATCAATCTTACTAATAAGTTATTTAATATTATTGATAATAAAGAAGCATATTTAGATAAAAAGATGAATATGAAAAATTTTAGCTATCAAAATACCTGGAATAATATAAATCAGAAAATAATATCTGCCATTAATGAAAATTGAATTAGCAAAAACTGAAATAATACATTTTGTTGGCATAGGTGGAATTGGTATGAGTGGTCTATCGCTAGTAATGAGAGGTATGGGTTTTAAAGTTCAAGGTAGTGATATTTCCAACAATAAGAACATTGAAAGATTAAAAAAAAATAAAATCCAAATTTTCATTAAACAAAAAAAAAAAAATATTCTAAATGCTACAATTTTAGTTATTTCATCAGCTATAAAAAAAGATAACCCCGAACTAATTGAAGCCAAAAAAAAGGGCCTACCAATTTATAAGAGAGGTGAAATGTTGGCTCATATAGTGTCATTAACAAAGAATATTGTTGTTATTGGTTCCCACGGCAAAACAACTACAACCTCGCTCTTAGCAGGAATATTTTCTAAAACAAAATTAGACCCTACAATTATTAATGGTGGTGTACTTAATTCTTTAAATAATTCTGCAAAACTTGGAAAAAGTGATTGGTGTATATTAGAAGCAGATGAGTCTGATGGTAGTTTTATACATGTACCACCCACCTATTCAATTGTTACAAATATCGACAGAGAACATATGGATTATTATAAATCAATGAACAACCTAAAAAATTTATTTAAAAGCTTTATTAATAAAGTACCGTCTTTTGGAAAGTCTTTTATTTGTATAGATGATAGAAATAATGTTGAATTATTAAAAAAAATTAAGATAAAAAATTACTATACATATGGAACTAATTCAAAGTCTCAATTTCATATTAAAAATGTAAAATTAACAAAAAAATATTCAGAATACGATTTAGCAATTAAATTACCTGGGAAAAAAAATATAACTATTAACAAGATTAAGATACCACTTCTTGGGCTTCATAATATTAGAAATGCAACAGCAGCAGCAAGTGTAGCTTCAACCATCGGTATACCTAAAGAAATTATAAAAAAGGGTCTAAAAGAATTTAAAGGAGTTCAAAGAAGATTTAATAAAATATTTACATATAGAGAGACAAGCTTCTATGATGATTATGCTCATCACCCAACAGAAATTACAGAAATTCTAAATGGTATAAGAGCTGCTTATAAAAAAGATGAAATTATTTGTATATTTCAGCCTCATAGAATTTCTAGATTAAAAGATCTTAAAAAAGAATTCACTCTTTCGTTTAAAAAAGCAGACACTGTAATTCTATGCCCAATTTATGCCGCAGGTGAAAAAATAAAATTAGGATTTAAGTACGATAATTTTGCTAAAGAAATAATTAAAAACTCAAGAGTTAAACTATTCTTAATCAAAGACAAATATCAGTTAGCTAAACTTATAAAACAAACTATTTTTGGAAAAAAAATAGTTGTTGGAATGGGTGCGGGTACTATTTCTAGCTGGATGAAAGAATTACCAAAATTAATATAATGATAGTGGATGAAATAAAAAAATTTTCAGAAGAAATTAGCAGTATAATCTATTTTGATTATGATTTAAAAAAAAGTAATTGGTTTAATATTGGTGGAAAAACTAAAGTTTATTTTAAGCCAGAGTCTTTGTCAGATTTAGTTATATTTTTAAGAAAATTTGGAAATAATAATAAAATTTTTATCCTAGGAGCTGGTTCAAACACCCTAATAAACGACAACACTTTTGATGGAATTGTTATAAAGTTAGGTAAAAATTTTTCAAATGTTTCATTATTACCCAATGGTCTTGTAGTAGCTGGAAGTGCGTGTACAGATAAAAAATTATCTGATTTTGCTACAGAAAATGAAATAGGTGGTTTTGAATTTTTGGCATGTATACCAGGAACTATTGGTGGTGGATTAAAAATAAACGCTGGTTGTTTTAACAGAGAGTTTAAAGACATACTTATTTCTATTCAAGCAATTGACCGATTAGGAAAAATTATAACAATCCCAGCAGATAAGGTTATTTTTGAGTATAGAAATAATGACCTAAACAAAGATCTAATTTTTTTGAGTGCTTCATTTAAAGGAAAAAAAAAAGATAAAGATCAAATAGAAAAAGAAGTTTTTGAATTAAAAAAAAGAAAAGAAGAAAACCAGCCAACTAAAATTAAAACAAGTGGTAGTACATTTAAAAATCCAATTAACCAAACCAGTAAAAAAGTATGGGAATTAATTAAAGAATCGGTGCCTTTAGAATCGACCTTTGGTGATGCGGGTATTTCAGAAAAACATTGTAATTTTTTTGTAAATAAAAATAACGCTACTTTTGATGATATGAATAAATTGATAGAATTTGTAAAGGAAAGGGTAGAAGAAAAGACTGGTATAAAATTAGAAAAAGAAATTAAAATACTAGAATGATAATAAAAAAAAAAATTTTAATTCTTGCTGGGGGCGTCTCTAAAGAGCGTCTAATAAGCTTGGAAACAGGAAAACAAGTGGCCAATGAATTAAAAAAAAATAAATATAAAGTTTTAATGTGTGAACCAGACAATACTCTGTTGCAAAAAATAAAACTTTTTAATCCAAATATAATATTTAATGCCTTACATGGGCAATTTGGAGAAGATGGTTATATACAGGCTATTTTGGAGGCACAAAAAATTCCTTATACTCATTCTGGTGTAATTGCTTCATCAATAGCAATGGATAAAGTAATTTCTAAAAAAATTTTTATAAAAAATAATATTTTAACACCGAAATATATTAAGTTTAATAATAACAAAAAAAGAATTAACGTTATTAAATCAATAGAAAAAAAACTAAACTTTCCAGTTGTTATTAAACCTGTAAATGAAGGATCGAGTGTACATGTCTATATATGCAACAAAAAAAATATCATAAAAAAATTAAATCAATTAAGTTTTTATGATGAAATTTTAATAGAGGAATTTATACCGGGTAGAGAAATTCAAGTTGCCATAATGGGAAATAAAAATCTTGGTGTAATAGAACTTAAACCTAAGAGAAAATTTTATGATTATGAAGCAAAGTATAATATAAATGCAAAAACTGAACATATAATACCAGTTAATTTAGACAAAAAAGATTTAAAAAAAATCACTGATATTACCTCTAAAGCTCACAGAGTTATTGGTTGTAGAGGGATCACAAGGTCTGATTTTAAATTCTATAAAGGAAAATTTTTCCTATTAGAAATCAATACACAACCAGGCATGACTAAACTTTCATTGGTACCAGAGATAGCAAGTTATGCGGGCATAAGTTTTATAAAATTGATTGAGTGGATTCTAAAAGATGCATCAATCAACAGATAAAAAAAACAAAATAATAATATACCTGGTATTTTTACTTATACTAAGCTCTACCAGTGGAAAACTTTTAGAAAAAAAGAAAAGACTCTCTTTAAAAATTGATAATATCAAAGTTTTTGGCCTAAGTATTGATAAAAATTTAGAAATTCAAAATGACTTGAGTAGTATTTTTTATCAAAATATATTCTTTCTTGGAAAAACAGAAATTAACAGAATTATCAAGAAGAATAATATTATAGATGAGTATAATATTAAAAAGTTTTATCCCTCAACATTAAATATAGAAATTAAACCTGCTAAATTTGTAGCAAAAATAACTAATAATAATAATAATTTAATAGTAGGTTCAAATGGTAAACTTATATCGGGCGAACTAGGTGATAAAAACTTGCCTTACATATTTGGAGAATTTAACTCAAAAAAATTTTTAGAATTTAAAAATAATATTAAACGATCAAAATTTAAGTTTGATGAATTTAAAATTGTATATTTTTTCCCATCAAGTAGATCAGATATTTTAACAAAAAATGATGTTTTAATTAAATTACCAGAAAATGAAGTGCCTGAATCTCTTAACAAAGCTTATAAAATAATAACTAGTACTCAATTTAAAGATACAGACATTATTGACCTTAGAGTAAAAGGTCATTTAATTATAAAATAATGAATAACAACAACTACCAAATATATATTGATTGTGGTTTTTCAAAATTGAGAGCCAGTGCATTTCACAAGACCAATCTTAACGAAAGAATAAATGTTGAGAGTAAGTTTCTTTTTGACCATACAGAAATTAATGTAGAAGTTCAAAAGATTATTACCTCCTTAGAAAAAAAGACTAACGAATATATAGATGATGTAAATTTAATGATAAATAGCCCCAAGATGCTATCTATTGGCATCTCGATATCAAAAAAAATTGACGGATCCCTATTAGAACAGGATGATATTCAATTCTTAGTTCAAGAGGCCAAACAACAAATATCAACATATTATAAAAATCAAAAGATTACCCATATTATAATCAATAATTATAAAATTAACGATATTGATTATGATTATTTGCCATTAAATATAAAATGTAATTTTATAGCTTTAGACATTCTCTTCATTTGCTTACCTGGAAAGATTATTGAATATTTTAAGGACATTTTTTACACATTTGATATTTCGGTTAATCAAATCATTTGTTCTAGTTATGCAAAAACCAAAGATTATGAAGAAAGCTTTACCTCAAATAGAAATATTTCTTTTATTGATTTTGGATTTAATGAAACCTCAGTAATAACTTATAATAATAATAAAATTACTTGTTTGAATGTTTTACCCATTGGTGGAAATTATATTACAAAAGATATTTCTAAAGTATTAAAAATTAACTTAGAAAAAGCAGAAAACATGAAAATTAATTTTGTAAATGATGGTGTTTTTTCTTTAGAATTGATGCAAGAAATAATTTTTGCAAGAATAGAGGAAATTCTAAAGATGTGTACTAAATCTATTAAGTTAAGTTCAATTACTACTAATAGTTATAAAGTAATTTTAATGGGTGAAGGATCAAAAATATTAAACAACCAATATAAAGATAAAATTTCTATAGCATATGACCTAGATTTTTTAGAAGAAACAAAAGAGGATGTTTGTATGGCTGGTTTTGCATTGGGAATGGGGTCAAACAAACAAGAAGTAAGAGTTGTGCCAAAAAAACAAATAAAACAAGGTTTTTTTGTGAAATTTTTCCTTTTTTTTAAATAGACCAGTATTCTTTTGTAACATTTCTTGTTTTTATTAAATTAATTCATGAATTTATAACAATTGGATGTCAGTTTTAAATCAAAAAACTATTAACAAAAATATCACCTTAAGAGGCATTGGCTTACATAGCGGTCTAGATGCAAATTTAATCATTAAACCAGCAGAACCAAACAGTGGAATAGTTTTTAAAAGAACAGATCTTAAAGAAAATAATATTATTATTCCTAATATTTTTAACGTTAGTAGCGCGATTTTTTGCACAACTATTTCAAATGAAAACAAAGTAAGTGTTTCAACAATAGAACATTTAATGGGAGCTTTTTATGGCATGGGTATTGATAATGCTTTAATTGAAATTGACAATCAAGAAGTTCCAATTTTTGATGGTTCAGCTAAAATATTTATTGAAGCAATAACTGAGGTAGGAATTAAAAGTAGCAACGCACCTATAAAGATTATTAAAATTGAAAAAAAAATAGAATTATATGATGGGAAAAAAACAATTTCAATTGAACCAAGCAAAATTAGCTTAGATATAGATTTTGAACTTAAGTATGAAAATAAACTTATTGGGACACAAAGAAATACTATTAAAGTATATGAGTCAGATTTGACTGATATTTATAACTCAAGAACTTTTTGTCTATATGAGGATGTAGAAAAACTAAAAGAAATGGGTTTAGCAAAAGGTGGAAATCTTGAAAATGCTATAGTGGTAAAAGACAATCAAGTTATAAATAAAGAAGGACTTAGAAATGAAAAAGAATTTGTAAATCATAAGATTTTAGATTGTATGGGAGATCTTTATTTGGCTGGTTATAAAATTATTGGAAAACTAATTTGTTCTCAAGGTGGTCATAAACTTACAAATCAACTATTAAGAAAAGTTTTTCAGGATAAAAATAATTTTTCTATAATTGAAATAAAAGAAAAAAGCTTACCGCACGCCTTTATTAATAAAAGCAATCTAAGAGCTATAGCATAAAAGTTTAGAATTATTAAAATAATCTGTTAATAGATATTGATGAAAAATTTTTTTAAAATTTTACTAATTTGTTCATTTGCATTTCAAATCTCTTGTAGCAAAAAAGAAGATAAAATTTCCGTAATTGACAACACGAGTATAAAACAACAAATGGTAGGACTTTATGAAGATGGATATAAAGAGCTATTAGATGGGGATGCATTATATGCGGCTAACAAATTTAAAGAAGCTGAATTAATTTTTCCACAATCAGAGTGGGCACCAATGGCATCATTAATGGCGGCCTATGCTTATTATTCTCAGGACTATTATTCTGACGCTATAGATCAGATTGAAGATTATTTAAAAAAATATCCCAATCATATAAATAGAGATTATGGACAATTTATTTTAGCAATGTGTTATTATGAAAATATTGTAGATGAAAAGAGAGATTTAGAACCTTTACTAAAAGCAAAAAATAAATTTGATTTAATACTAATGGAATATCCCAATACTGATTTTGCATTAGACGCACTGTTTAAACTGGAACTTATAAAAGATAGACTTGCTGGAAAGGAGATGTTTATTGCGAGACACTATCTAAAAAGTAAAAAATGGATCCCTGCTATAAATAGATATAAAAAAATTATCGAAGAGTATAGTCAGACAGTTTTTGTTGAAGAAGCATTGCACAGATTGGTTGAAATAAATTATAGAATTGGTTTAGTGGATGAGGCTAAAAAATATGCAAATGTATTAGGTTATAATTATGACACAAGTGAATGGTATAAAGAATCATATAAAGTATTTAACAAAGACTACAAATATACCAAAAAGATAAATAATAAGAAATTAAAGAAAAAAGATAAAAAAAAAATAATTTCAAGATTTAAGACAAAGTTCAAGACACTTTTTGAGTAAAATGAATAAGGCTTTAATAAAAAAAGATTATTTAAAAATAATAGAAAAATTAAAAAAATATAATCAAGCTTATTACGAAAAAAATAGTCCAATTATATCAGATCAACAATATGACATTTTAAAAAAAAAAATTATCGATTTAGAGAATGAGTATAAATTTTTAGAAGACAGGGAATCTCCATCTCAATCAGTGGGATTTAAACCATCGAAAAATTTTCAAAAAGTAAAACATAAAATTCCCATGTTGTCATTAGGTAACGTCTTTAACGAAGAAGACTTAAAAAATTTTGAAAAAAAAATTGTAAATTTCTTAAGTCTAGAAGAGACAAGTAAAATTGAATATAGTGCAGAACCTAAAATTGATGGAATTTCAGCTTCACTAATTTATATTAAGGGAAAATTTGTAAAAGGCCTTTCAAGAGGAGATGGATCAGAAGGAGAGGATATTACTCAAAATTTAAAAACAATAAAAGATATCCCCACCCTAATAACCAAGATTAATTTTCCAGAAGAAATTGATATAAGAGGAGAGGTTTTTATTGAAAACAAAGACTTTGAAAAGTTAAAAGATAGGTTTGCAAATCCTAGAAATGCGGCGTCAGGCTCTCTAAGACAAAAAGACTCAACAATTACAAGTAAAATTCCACTCAAGTTTATTGCTTACACACACGGTTATGTAAAACACATGGAGATAAACAATCAAATTGATTTTTTAAAAAATCTTAAACTATGGGGATTTAAAACCAATCTATTCAACAGAAAAATAACCAGTATAAAAAATCTAATTTTAAATCATAAGGATCTTGAGGAGAAAAGAAAAGAAATACCATTTGATATAGATGGGGTAGTTTATAAGATTAATAATTTTGATTTACAAAGAAGATTAGGATTTGCTGCGAACGCACCAAGGTGGGCTATTGCACATAAGTTTTCTGCTAATAGTTCAATTTCAGAAATATTAAATATCGAAATACAATTAGGGAGAACTGGTGCACTCACTCCAGTTGCAAAAATAAAACCAGTAAATATTGGTGGAGTAATAGTTTCCAATGCCACGCTACATAACGAAGATGAAATAATAAGAAAAGACATAAGAATTGGAGATACAATAACGGTAGAAAGAGCTGGAGATGTGATTCCACATGTAATTTCGGTTGATTTTAAAAAAAGAACAAAGAATTCTAAAAAATATATTTTTCCACTAAACTGCCCTTCTTGTGGAAGTAAAACTGTAAAAGACTTTAATGAAACAACTAAAAAGGAAGATGCTGTAAGAAGATGTGCTAGTGAAGGATATGAGTGTAAAAAAATTGCTATAGAAAAAATAAAACATTTTGTTTCAAAAGAAGCCTTCAATATTGATGGATTTGGAAAAAAAATTGTAGAAAATTTTTGGCACTTAAACCTAATCAAATTTCCACACGACATTTTTAATCTAGATTATCATGATATAGAAAAATTAGAAGGTTGGGGTAAACTTTCTGTAGCTAATTTGAAATTTTCAATAGAGCAAAAAAAAAAAATTTCCTTAAAAAGGTTTATTTATTCATTGGGCATAAGACATATAGGACAAGAAAATGCAAAATTAATAGCACGACATCTAAAATCGTTATCAAATTTTTCAAAATTATCTAAAAATAAATATATTGATAATTTATTGAATATTGATGGTATTGGACCAACACAAATTCAGTCAATTAAAAATTTTTTTTTAAATAAGACAAACTTAAATGTTTTAAATGAATTGAGTAAAGAACTCTCAATATTAGATATAACTCCAATTAATGATAATGGATTATTAAAAAATAAGACATTTATGTTAACTGGAAAACTTAATGATATTAGTAGAGCTGAAGCCAAGTCTTTAATTGAAAAAAATTCAGGAAAAATAATTAGCAATGTAAATAAGAAACTTGATTATTTAATCACAGGTGAAAAACCAACAATTAAAAAAGTAAACACTGCTAAGGAAATGGGTATTCAAATAATAAGTCAAACAGAGCTAATTGAAATGTTAAATAAGACTAGCTAACCATTTTTTTTCTTTTTTATTTAGAAACTGTGAGAATTGTGCGTAGATATTTAAATGATATCTAAATAAATAGTTTTTTTCAATTTTATCTAATAAAGTATAATTGATTAGATCTTTATCAATCGGAGCAAGTGTAAGGTTTTCAAAAAATAGATTATGATTTTTTTGTTTAACATAAAGTAAGTTTTCAATTCTAATTCCGAAATCATTTTTTTTATAAAATCCAGGCTCATTACTTAAAATCATTCCTTTTTCGAATTTTATAGAATTATGTTTTGATATAGATTGAGGTCCTTCATGTACATTTAAGAAGAAGCCGACTCCATGACCTGTACCATGTGCATAATCTAGGTTATCTTCTTTTAAAAATTTTCTCGCACGTAGATCAATTTTTTTACCAGTACTATCCTTATTTAAATTTGTGAGTGCTACTGCAATATGACCTTTTAACACCTTGGTAAATATATTTTTAATGTATTGTCTTGGTTTAGAAAAACATAACGTTCTTGTAACATCAGTTGTTCCATACTTGTATTGACCACCAGAATCACACAAAAATATATCATTTTTATTGATTATTTTTGTATTAAACTTAGTTGCTCTGTAGTGAACAATTGCTCCATTCGAGCCAGCACCTGCTATTGTGTTGAAACTAGGATATAAATAATCATTACTAATCTTTCTAAATTTTTCCAATTTATTTTGAGCATCGACTTCTGTTATATTTTTATTATTAATATTTTTAATCCAGTAGATAAATCTTGTTAATGCCAAACCATCTTTTTTATGAGCTTCAACCATATGTTTAATTTCACATGAATTTTTAATTGATTTTAATTTATAAATTGGATCTTTTTTATTTATAATTTTAAATTTGGACTTTATAACTTTTTCAG
>CAJQSZ010000036.1 GCA_905618805.1 uncultured Candidatus Pelagibacter sp. | reverse complement strand
GAAGGATCTACTGAATGGCAAATCCTTTTTTGGAGATCTCTATTTTTTACACTAACAGTTTTAACTTTTCTAATAATTACCTATAAAAAGAAAACTTTAAACTCTTTCTATAAGTCTGGATTGCCAGGTTTTTTTGGGGGTATTATATTATCGTTTGGATTTTGTGGTTATGTGTACGCAATGTCAAACACATCAGTTGCTAATACTAATTTTATAATATCATTACAGATTTTATTTCTTGCAATTTTTGGTTACTTATTTTTGAAAGAAAAAATTTCAACAATTACTTTAGTTTCAATAGTACTAGCGATATCAGGAGTTATCTTGATGGTAGGGAATGACATGAAACCAGGTAATCTTTCAGGAAATCTAGCAGCCTTTACAATGCCCATCACATTTGCAGTCTTGATAATGATTGTAAGAAAATTTCCTACTGTAGATATGGTCCCTGCACAATTTGTTGCTGGAATAAGCTCATGTTTAATTGGATTAAGTGTATGTATTTACTATTCACACAATTTAATGGTTTCGCCTAATGACATATTTTTAGGTTTTTTAGCAGGTTTTTTCCAGGTTGGTTTTGGTTTTATATTCATAACTATTGGAGCACGTAATACTCCTTCAGCAATGGTAGGAGTTATAATGTTATCTGAATCTGTTCTTGGTCCAATATGGGCATTTTTATTTGCTAGTGAAAGACCCTCATCATTTACTTTAATTGGTGGTGGAATTATTTTATTTGCAGTTTTAATTCAGTTTTCATCCTTACTTTTATCCAATAAAAAAGAAAAAGTTATTGATTGACTCTAAGTCACATCTAATAGATTATTTATTAACGGGAGAGACTACATTAAATTGTAGCGCCGAAGGAGCAACCACCCAGGAATCTCTCAGGCAAAAGGACCGTAGCATATTAACTCTGGAAAGAGATTAAATTCTCGCCGACGGAATAAAACTCTCAGGCAAACATACAGATGGGTATTGAAGAGTTAATATGGAAAATAAAATAACAGCATTAAATTCATTACACAAAAAATATGGAGCAAAGTTAGTTTCATTTGCTGGTTATGAAATGCCCATTCAGTATCCAAAGGGCATTATTGAGGAACATAAAAGCACGAGAGAGAACGCAGGTATCTTTGATGTATCTCACATGGGGCAGTTATTTATTAAAGGTAATAATCCATTAGCTGAAGACCTTGAAAAAATTTTCCCAGTTGAATTAAAAAATTGCAAACTAAACCAGTCAAAATATAGCTTTCTAATGAATGATGAGGCAGGCATTCATGATGATTTAATCATTACAAAATTAGTTGGTGGATTTAATATTGTGTTAAATGCTTCTTGTAAGCATTCAGATTTTAAAATTTTGAAAAATTTACTAGGTGACAAGTATGAACTGAATTTAAGTGAAGAATTGTCACTTATAGCCATTCAAGGCCCTAAAGCAGTAAAGATATTAGAAAAATTAATTAATGGTGTATCTAAATTAAATTTTATGAATGGTAATAGTTTTAATTACCTAGATGATAGCGTTTACATTACTAGATCAGGTTATACAGGTGAAGATGGTTTTGAAATATCAATGAAGAATAAATATGCAGAATTATTTACAGAAAAACTTATTAATGAAGGGGCAAATTTAATTGGTCTAGGAGCAAGAGATACTTTAAGATTAGAAGCAGGACTTTGTTTATATGGACATGATATGGACATTAACAAAAGCCCTATAGAAGCAAGTTTAAAATGGGCAATATCTAAAAATAGGATTATCTCTGGTGGTTTTATAGGTTTTGAAAAAATTAAATCTCAAATAGAAAATGGTACAAGCAAAGTAAGAGTTGGTATCAAGCCTGAAGGAAGAATTATAGCAAGAGAAAACACAGTGATATTTAGTGAAGACAATAAAAATATTGGTGAAATTACAAGTGGAACTTTTGGACCAAGCATTCAAGTGCCAATAGCTATGGGATATATAGAAAGTTCATTTTCCAAAATAGATACAAAAATTTTTTTAGAAGTAAGGGGAAAAAAATATCCGGCAAGTATAAGTAATTTGCCATTTTATAAAAAAAGTTATGTGAAAGGAGCAAACCAATGAGTGAAGTAAAGTTTTCTAAAGAGCATGAATGGATTAAATTAGATGGAGATATAGCTACTATAGGAATTACGCAACATGCAACAGAAATGTTGGGGGATATTGTTTTTGTAGAGTTACCAGAGTTAGGATCATCTGTTGTTAAAGATGGTAATGCTGGTGTTGTAGAATCCACGAAAGCTGCAAGTGATATTTATACACCTGTTTCAGGAGAAATTATTGAAAACAATCAATCGATAGTTGATGATCCTGCAAAAGTTAATACTGATCCAGAGAATGAAGCTTGGTTTTTTAAACTAAAAGTTACCAATAAATCTGAAATGGATTCATTAATGAACAAAGAAGAATATGAAAAATTTTCAAAAGAAAGTAGTAATTAAATGTTAAAAAATGCTCAAAAAGATTTCATACAAAGACACATAGGACCATCTGCAGCAGAACAGGATATTATGCTTGAAGAACTGGGCTATAAAAGTTTGGATGAATTAATAAAAGATACAGTACCAGAAAAAATTCTTCTCAAAGATGATTTAGATATTGGTGATCCAAACTCTGAATATAAGGCTCTTAGAAAATTAAAAAATATTGCAAAAAAAAATGAAGTTTATTCTAGTTTTATAGGAATGGGTTATTATGGAACTTATACTCCGTACGTAATACTTAGGAACATCTTAGAAAATCCAGGGTGGTACACTTCTTACACTCCATACCAACCTGAAGTGGCACAAGGCAGACTCGAGATGTTACTCAACTTTCAACAAATGATTATAGATTTTACGGGAATGGATATTGCTAATGCATCGCTTTTAGATGAGGGAACTGCAGCAGCAGAAGCTATGGGCTTAAGTTATAGAATATCTAAATCTGAGACTAAAAAAGTTTTTGTTTCAAAAAATTGTCACCCACAAACTATTGATGTTATCAGAACAAGAGCAGAACCATTAGGTTTAGAAATAATAGTTGGAGATGAAGATAAAGATATTAAAGAAGATATTATATGTGGGATTATTCAATATCCAGGTACGTTAGGAGATATTAAGGATCCTAGTGAAGCTATAAGTAAAATACACAAGCATAATGGAAAAGCAGTTTTAGTATGTGATTTATTAGCTCTTGCTAAGTTAAAAACACCATCTGAATTAGGTGCTGATATTGCAGTCGGTAGTTCGCAACGTTTTGGAATCCCAATGGGTTATGGAGGTCCACATGCAGCGTTTTTTGCAACTAAAGACGAATATAAAAGATCAATGCCAGGAAGAATAGTTGGAGTGTCAGTAGATAGACATGGTAAAAAAGCTTATAGACTTGCTCTTCAAACAAGAGAGCAACATATAAGAAGAGATAAAGCCACAAGTAATATATGTACAGCACAAGCATTATTGGCAATAGTCTCTGCTGCTTATGCTGTCTATCATGGACCTCAAGGCATTAAAAAAATTGCTGAAAGTGTTTCTCAACTAACTAAAAATTTTGCAGATAAATTAAAACAATCTGGCTATGAGCTCTATTCAGATCATTTTTTTGATACTGTAACAATTAAAACATTAGATAAAACTGATAAGATTTATAAAAATGCATTAGATCAACATGTTAATATCAGAAAAGTAAATTCTGAAATGTTAGCTGTTTCTTTTGATGAGAGAAAAAATATCTATAGAGCAAATCAATTATTAAAAATCTTTAATTGCTCAGAGACTATAAAAGAAAACATGAGTGAGAATTTATCTAATATACCTGAAAACCTTTTAAGAACTTCAAGTTATTTAGATCATCCTGTTTTTAACAATTATCATTCTGAAACAGAAATGCTTAGATATTTAAAAAAATTAGAAGACTCAGATATTGCTTTAAATAAATCTATGATTGCTTTAGGCTCGTGCACCATGAAGCTCAATGCTGTTTCTGAAATGATACCGGTTACATGGAAAGAGTTTTCTCAACCACATCCTTTTTCTCCAGTAGAGCAAATGGAAGGTTATAGAGAACTGTTTACTGATTTAAAAAATTGGTTAAGATCAATCACAGGATTTTCTGGTGTTTCATTACAACCGAATGCTGGAGCACAAGGTGAGTTCGCCGGTTTAATGGTGATACGTAAATTTCATGAGAAAAATAATGAAACAAATCGTAATGTTTGTTTAATTCCAAGTTCTGCGCATGGCACAAACCCAGCAAGTGCTCAAATGGTTGGTATGAAAGTTGTTGTTGTGAAGTGTGATCAACATGGAAACGTAGACTATGAGGATTTAAAAATAAAAGCTGAAGTGCACTCAGAAAATTTAGCAGCACTTATGGTTACTTACCCTTCAACACATGGTGTATTTGAAGAAAAAATAACAGATATTTGTGATTTAATTCATAACCATGGTGGACAAGTTTATATGGATGGAGCAAATTTAAATGCATTAGTAGGAATTGCAAAACCAGGAAATTTTGGTCCCGATGTTTGTCATATAAATTTACATAAAACATTTTGCATACCACATGGTGGTGGCGGGCCTGGTATGGGACCGATAGCCTGTAAAAAACATTTAGAAATGTTTTTACCAAAACATTCTGTGATTAAAGATTGTGGTCCTGCAACAGGTATGGGGGCCGTATCTGCAGCACCTTGGGGAAGCTCAAGTATTCTATCAATTTCATGGATGTATATAAAGATGATGGGTTCTGAAGGCTTAAGAAAGGCTTCACAAGTAGCTAT
>CAJQSZ010000035.1 GCA_905618805.1 uncultured Candidatus Pelagibacter sp. | reverse complement strand
ATGTGAATCATATAAATTATATTTTACTATAGAATCTTACTATTAGATGATCAAAGATTTCTTTTTATAATATTTCGATGCTCTATTTAATCGATCATTAATTGCTTGTCCCAGTCCTTTATTTGGAATTTTTTCTACTGCAATAGATTTAAAACCTTTATTTTTTATCATTCTTAAACAATAATATAAATTTTTTGCAGCTTCGTTTAAGTTATTTTTTTTACTTAAATAAAAATAATTACTTAATTTAACTTTTCTTTTTTTAATTAAAATAAATGCCTCATTATTTTTTGGTTTTATCATGTTCATTTTTACAGGAATCCCTGGAGAATAATGCAGTTGGGATTGACCTGGTGTAATTTTTTTCTTAGGGTTTATATTTACATTTATTTTACAGTTTAATATTTTTTGAATTTTTGAAGTATCTAAACCACCAAACCTTAATATGCTAGGTTTACCCCTAAGATCAATTATGGTAGATTCTACACCAATTGAACATCTTCCCCCATCTAAAATATATTTAATTTTGTTACCAAATTCCTCCTCAACGTCTGTCGATTGAACAGCGCTTACTTTTGTAGATATATTTGCACTAGGTGCTGCCAAGGGATATCTTAATTGTTTTAATAATTCTTTAAATACCTTATGTCTTGGAAACCTTACTGCTAAGTGTCTCTCATTATTGGTAACATATTTTGAAATTTTAGAATCTTTTTTTAATTTTAAAATATAAGTTATCGGACCGGGAGAAAATTTTTTATAAAGTTTAAGAAAATTATTATTTATTAAACAATCCTTTTTAAGGGAATCAATTGTCAAATAATGGACAATTAAAGGGTTATTTCTGGGTCTTTTTTTTAGAGCAAATATCTTTTTTATAGCTGAATTTTCATATGCATTAGCAGCTAAACCATAAACGGTTTCTGTTGGAATACCTATACAGTAATTTTTATCAAGATACTTTTTTGCTTTTTTAATATTTGATTGATTAAATTTCATGTATTAATATTTATTAATATATGAAAGATAAAATTTTACCACCCGATAATCACTCTCAATCTCTTGAAGAGTTAACAAAAGAAGCAAACAATATTATTGAATCATTAGAGGGATCAAAGGACCTTCAAAATTCTATTGAAACGTATCAAGAATTGTTAAAATTAAATAATACCATAGAAAAAAAATTTCACAAAAATACAAAAAAAATTAATGAAGAAACAAAAAATAAAATTTACAAGATAAGAAATAAAAAAAATGAAAAATAAACTTATTCAAGTTGCAAATGACACTAATTCATTTTTAAAAAGTTTTATTAAAAAACAAAAAAAATCAGAATTAATTTCAGCTATGCAATATAGTTTATTTCCTGGAGGAAAAAAAATCAGGTCTAAAATTTTATTAGACATGGGTGTTTTATTAAAAGTTGAATATAATATATTAATTGCTATAGGAGCAGCAGTTGAGTGTATTCATGCATACTCTCTTATACATGATGATCTTCCCTGTATGGATAACGATAAATTGAGAAGAGGCAAACCTTCTACACATATTAAATTTGGAGAGTCTACAGCTGTGCTTGCAGGCAACTCACTATTAACTATGGCATTTGAAATTCTGATTAGTTCAAATTTAAAAATAAATGAAAAAATAAAAGTAGATTTAGTTAAAAAACTATCAGAATGCTCTGGTCATCTTGGTATAGCGGGAGGACAATACTTAGATTTAAGTTTTGAAAAAAAAAAGATATCCAAAAACAGAATTATAGAGATGGAAATTAAAAAAACTGGTAAGTTGTTTAGTTTCTGTTGTGCTGTACCTGCAATTATTAAGAGAAAAAATTCAAAAAGTATTAAGTTTTTTGAAAATATAGGAGCCAATATCGGGCTATTGTTTCAAATAGCTGATGATTTAATTGATTTTAAAAGCTCCTCTATAGTAGCTGGAAAAAAAACTGGCAAAGATAGTAAAAAAGGTAAAGCGACTCTAATTAGTTTACTGGGATATAACAATGCTATTAAATATAGCAATAAAATTAAGTTTAAAATAATTAATGACCTGGAAAAATATGGCTTAAACTCAAATAATTTGAAAAAAACTTTAGATTATATTTTAACAAGAAATAAATGAATCAAGATTATAAATTTTTAAAAAATATTAACTTTCCTTCAGACTTGAGAAAACTATCTGAGAGTAACCTTCAGGTATTGTCTGACGAGGTTAGAAGGGAAATGATTGATGCTGTTTCTAAAACTGGTGGTCATTTAGGTGCTGGGTTAGGAGTTGTGGAGTTAACTGTTGCTCTCCACTATATATTTGACACTCCCAATGATAAATTAATTTGGGATGTGGGCCATCAAACCTATCCTCATAAAATTTTAACAGGAAGAAAGTCTAAGATTAAGACTCTGAGACAAGGCAATGGATTATCTGGGTTTACCAAAAGATCTGAAAGTGAATATGATCCTTTTGGAGCTGCTCATAGCTCAACATCTATATCATCAGCGCTGGGAATAGCTGAGGCAAATAAACTATCCAATAAATCAAATAATGTAATTGCTGTCATTGGAGATGGAGCAATTAGTGCGGGTATGGCGTATGAAGCCATGAATAATGCTGGTGGTTCAAAAACTAAGATGATTGTTATTTTGAATGATAATGACATGTCAATTGCAAAACCTGTTGGAGCTATGAGAACCTATTTAGCAAAACTTTTAACTGGAAAAATTTATTTCAGTTTAAGAGAAACCTTTAAATTAGTTACATCAGCTTTTTCAAAAAGATTTAGTGCAAAAGCTGGAAAAGCAGAAGATTTCTTACGCTCAGCAGTAACTGGTGGTACTCTTTTCAATTCTTTAGGATTTTATTATGTTGGGCCAATCGATGGACATGATTTGACAACTCTATTACCAATTTTAAAAAATGCGCGAGATTCAAAGCATCAAGGTCCGATTATGATTCATGTTAAGACTAAAAAAGGAAAAGGTTATTCGTATGCTGAAAAAGCAACAGATCATTACCACGGAGTATCAAAATTTAATGTCGCAACTGGAGAGCAGATAAAAAATGGAACAAATCTGCTAGCCTACACAAAGGTTTTTGCTAATACTCTAGTTAAACATGCAGAAAGAGATAGCAAGATAGTAGGTATTACAGCTGCAATGCCAGGTGGGACAGGGATGGATATTTTTGCAAAAAAATTTCCAAAAAGAATGTTTGATGTTGGAATTGCCGAACAACATGGAGTTACCTTTGCAGCAGGGTTAGCAACAGAAGGTTACAAGCCGTATGTTGCAATTTATTCAACTTTTCTACAAAGAGCTTATGACCAAGTTGTTCATGATGTGGCCATTCAAAGTTTACCTGTAAGGTTTATAATTGATAGAGCTGGTTTGGTAGGTGCTGATGGAGCAACTCATGCAGGCTCGTTTGACATCACCTATCTATCTACCCTTCCTAATTTTATAGTCATGGCTCCAAGCGATGAAGCAGAGTTAGTTAAGATGATTAATACTTCAGTAGATATTGAGGATAAACCCAGTGCTATTAGGTATCCAAGAGGAAATGGAGTTGGATTGGAATTGCCTTCTATCGAAGAAAAACTAGAAATTGGAAAAGGAAGGGTTATTCAACAAGGAAAACAAGTTTGTATTTTAAGTATTGGAACTAGGTTGGAAGAATGTAAAATTGCAGCAGAAGAATTAAGGAGCAAAGGAATTCACTCAACAATTATTGATGCTCGGTTTGTTAAACCATTAGATCAGGAGTTAATTCTACAGTGTGCAAGAGAACATGAGGTAATGATTACTGTAGAAGAAGGATCTATAGGTGGTTTTGGTTCTCATGTTGAAAACTTATTATCAAAAAATGGTATATTTGATAAAGGCTTGAAATTTAGATCAATGACATTACCTGATGTCTTTATAGAGCAAGATAATCCAAAAAAAATGTATGATACTGCTGGTCTTAATGCATCTCAAATTTCAAAAAAAATACTAGATATTTTATTTACAATAGAGTCGATTAAAGTAGTTAAAAATTAAATTTAAAATATTAGCTGCACTGAGCTTTGTTCATTAGGTAATGGTCTAACAAAACACAATTCATCATTGCTTCTCCTACAGGTACTGCACGAATTCCTACACAAGGGTCATGTCTACCTTTGACTGAGATAGTTGTATTTTTTCCAAACTTATTTATAGTTTTTCTGCTTGTTAAAATAGATGAAGTTGGTTTTACAGCAAATGAAACAATAATTTCTTGACCAGTTGAAATTCCACCCAGAATTCCACCCGCATTATTAGAATTAAATTTTAATTTTTTACCTTTTTGAAAAATTTCATCTGAGTTTTGTTCACCACTTAATTGTGCAGAACTCATTCCCGATCCAATATTAACACCTTTAACAGCATTGATACT
>CAJQSZ010000034.1 GCA_905618805.1 uncultured Candidatus Pelagibacter sp. | reverse complement strand
TTGAGGAAAATGAAAAATCATTTGATCCTGAAATTGTTTACAAAGGGCAACCCAATCCAACAAAAATTTAAATGAGTGCTAAACAAAAAAATGTTCTAGGTGAAGATCTGGAAGAGTGTTCTAATGATCCGTTAACAGGGTGGCATAGAGATGGATGTTGTAGTACTGATGAAAATGATCATGGCATTCATACTGTGTGTGCAAAAGTTACAACTGAATTTTTAGAATGGTGTAAAGAAGCTGGTAACGATTTAATTACTCCTCATCCAGAATTTGGTTTTCCAGGTTTAAAAGCAGGAGATGGTTGGTGTGTTTGCGCTAGTTGGTACGCAAGAGCTGCAGATGCTGGAAAGCCTTGCCCTGTTTATCTAAAAAGAACACATGAAAAAACTTTAAAGCTTGTTTCCATGGAAGTTCTAAAAAAAAATGCTATTGATTTGTCTTAGTTAATCCTAAGTTTAAAATCATTTTCTTGTAAAACTCAAAATGAACTAATAGGTTTTATAAATGGAAATTGCTACAAAATTAGCTCCAATTGGTTTGGCTCTTATAATGTTGGGACTTGGAATGAGTTTAACAATTCAAGACTTCGTAAGAGTAGCTAAAATTCCAAAAGATTTCTTGATTGGCTTTATTGGTCAATTAATTTTACTGCCAATCGTTGCATTCCTTTTAATCAAATTATTAAACACACCTGCAGAACTAGCTATTGGAGTAATGCTTATTGCAGCAGCACCTGGTGGTGTTACATCAAATGTACTCACAAAATTTGCTAAAGGTGATGTTGCACTTTCAATATCTCTAACTGCCATTATAAGCTTAATTAGTATTGTATCAGTTCCATTTATCGTTTTTAATTCAATTGATTTTTTTGAAATAACCAATGTTTCAAAAAACATCTCCATGACAGGAATTGCTTTAAAAATGTTTTTTGTTGTTACTGTACCAGTAATAATTGGAATGACGATAAAGCATTTTGCAAACAATTTTATTAATAGCAAAGCTTTAATAATTCAAAAAATATCGGTTGCTTTGTTTGTGTTAGTATTTATTTCTATCTACATTGAAGAATGGGACAATATTGTCAGCTTTATAGCACGTGCAGGATTAATTGCTGCAACATTAAATATAACAATGATGATTATAGGTTTTTATGTTGCTAAATCTTTTGCTTCTGGTGTTGCTCAACAAAGATGTATCTCCTTAGAGTGTGGACTTCAGAATGGTACACTAGCTGTATTTGTTGGAACTCAAATCTTTGATGGAAGTTCAATGGTTTTTATAGTGCCAGCTGCTGCGTATGCACTAATAATGATGATAACTTCGATAATTTTTATATTTATAATTAAAAAAAATACTTAAAATCTAATTATTTTTTAATTAAACACAAATTGTAAATACGCTCAGCAAACAGAGATAGGTTTTTAAAAGTATCTTTCTGTACTGCCGTTATTTTATTAATGTGACCACCTGATACAGAATAACGTTTTTTATCATCTATTGTTACAAAATTTTCTTTAATTAATTTATTTAATTTTCTAGTAACCGTAGCTCTTGGTATGCTTGTAATATCTGAAATTGACATTGCATTTATGCCTGTGAAATCTTTTTTATTATTAATAAAATACTTTTCTAGGTAAAATTCTTTATTCATTTTACTATTATCAATTTTTTTTGAGTTTAAAACTTGATTGGTTAAACAAATGCCATGAACATGCATGGTTTCTAGGTCTCCATAAATTTTTTTAAAACTCAACAACATTAGCATTTGCATTTCAAAATAAAGTTTCCAAACATGTGAAAAATTTTCTTTAGATATTTTAATTATTTGATTTGGGGTAAGTGATTCTGATATCATTTTTTCCGTGTAAAGCATTTTTGACAAAATTGATAAAAAATGTGACATTCTTTTCATTGTGTCATCTGGTTTAATACTTGGCCAAGTTTCTTTATCTACTATAATTCTTTTTTTTATTCTTTTAATTGCTCCTAATTTTTCTAATTCATTAACTTTTCTTCTAGTAGTTTCTTTTGCTAAATTGAGTGAGCTTGATATTTCCATTATATTAATCTCTTTTATTTCAACCTCTCTTTGATCAAAATATTCTTGATAATTCAATTTCACAAAATTCTTTGAATAAAAATCAAATGTTTTAAGTACTAGATGTATAATAATCATGAATTTATCATAATCATGAAAGGTTCTATAAAGATTATTCATCCACCGTGTTTGCATTGGAACCCAAACTGACACAATCTCAGAATAATTTTTTTCTAATATGCTTAATATCTCCTTGTTACGAATTTGCTTCGATATTTCAGGAATCTTTGTGGGCATAAATTTTACTTTAACCTGAAATGGACATAGTTATACTGGATGTCAACCCAAAATGAGCATTCATTTAATTGTGTAATATATATTCAGATGATTTAATAATATTATGAGTGCTGAAAAAATTATTAATATAAATGAAGAAACTTTCAATACGAAGCAGACACCTAAATTGAATGAAAAAAACTTTTCTAGTCGAGTTGATATAAATCAACTATTAGCTAGAGTTAGAAAAGAAGAGAAAAAAGATTATCAAGTAAATTTAATTTTCTTTGGCATGTTTGCCATACTTATCTTAATTGTAGGAATTCTTTTATCCCTTTAGTTACATATTACCGTATTTAGGTCCACCGCTTCCTTCAGGTGTAACCCAGGTAATATTCTGGGAAGGTTCTTTGATATCACAAGTTTTACAATGAATGCAATTTTGTGAATTAATTATAAATTTATTTATACCGTTCTCTTTTTGAACTTCATACACTCCTGCAGGACAATATCTTTGTGCTGGTTCATCAAATTTTTCTAAAGTGTAACTAATTGGTAAATTAGGATCTTTAAGCTGAAGGTGTACGGGTTGATTATCAGCATGATTAGTACCAGTTAAATAAACTGAACTTGTTTTGTCAAAAGTTATAATATTATCAGGTTTTGGGTAATTAATTTTTGGCATTTTATTTGCTGGTTTTAATGTTTCGTGATCTACATGTTTATGTTTCAATGTAAAAGGTAATTTACCTTGAAATAAAATTTGATCAATTCCTGTAAATATTATTCCAAGTATCAGCCCCCAACTAAAACTAGGCTTAACATTTCGAGCCCTATATAGTTCATTATATATCCAGCTTTTTTTAAACCTATCTTCATAATTAGATAAATCTTTATTTTCTTTTATACTTTCAATTATTGATTCAGCTGCAATCATTCCACTCTTCATTGCTGTGTGAGAGCCTTTAATTTTAGGCATATTTAATGTTCCTGCATCACACCCAATTAACAAGGCACCTGGCATAAACATTTTGGGTAAACTTTGTAAACCACCTTCGATTAGGGCTCTTGCTCCATAAGAAATACGTTTTCCACCTTCAATTATCTTTTTAATTGCAGGGTGAGTTTTAAATCTTTGAAATTCATCAAACGGTGAAAGATGTGGGTTTTTATAATCAAGACCAATTACATAACCTAAAAAAACTTGTTTGTTTTCTGCATGATAGATAAAGCTTCCACCATAAATATTATTATCAAGTGGCCAACCTGCAGTATGCATTACCATTCCTTCTTCATGATTTTGTTCACTGATTTCCCAAATTTCTTTAAATCCAATTCCATATTGTTGAGGATCTTTATCTTCTGATAAATTATATTTTTCAATTAATTGTTTTCCAAGATGTCCTCTGCATCCTTCTGCAAAAACAGTGACTTTTCCTAAAAGCTCTATGCCTGGTTCAAAGCCATCTTTTTTGTTTCCAGCTTTATCAACTCCCATATCTTGAGTTGCAACTCCCTTAACTGATCCATCTTCATTGTATAAAATTTCACTAGCAGGAAATCCTGGAAATATTTCAACACCTAAAGCTTCAGCTTGTTCTGCAAGCCATCTACATAGGTTTGCTAAACTTATTATATAATTATTATGATTTTGCTGAACTGAAGGAAGTAGCCAAGTTGGCCAACTTAAAGATTTTGTTTTACTCAAAAATAAGAATTTTTCTTTTAAAACCCTTGTTTTAACTGGTGCATTTAACTCTTTCCAGTTAGGAAATAGCTCGTCTAAAGCTCTAGTTTCAAACACGTTACCACTTAAAATATGGGCACCAATCTCTGAAGCTTTTTCAAGTAAACAAACATTTAATTCTGGATCTAATTGTTTAAGCTTAATAGCTGTAGACAGTCCTGATGGACCACCACCAACGATTACCACATCATAATCCATTGCTTCTCTAGGCATATCTTAAATTTTTACAGTACTGATTATTTTTGTATACTATTTAATTTATTCAATTCTTCTAGGAATTGAGGTAATGCCTCAAATAAATCAGCTTCTAGACCGTAGTCTGCGACACTAAATATTGGAGCTTCACCATCTTTATTTATAGCAACAATTATTTTACTTTCTTTCATTCCAGCTAGATGCTGAATTGCCCCTGAAATTCCAACTGCAATATATAAATCAGGTACAACTACTTTACCTGTTTGACCAACTTGGTGTTCATTGCTTATATAGCCTGCATCAACTGCAGCTCTTGATGCGCCGATTGCAGCATTTAATTTATCTGCAATATCAGCAATCAATTTAAAATTCTCTCCATTCTGCATTCCTCTACCACCTGAAATTACAATTCTAGCTGTTCCAAGCTCAGGTCTATCTGATTTAACCTCTTCTCTTTTAATAAATTTTGATAAAGTAAATTCTTCAGTTGCTTCCATTTTTTCTATTGGAGCAGATCCACCAGACGTTTCACAGGGTTCAAAAGAAGTTGGTCTAATTGTTATGCATTTTTTTTTATCTATGCTTTTTACTGTAGCAAATGCATTTCCTGCATAAATAGGTCTTATAAATGTATCCGATGATATAACTTTAGTAATATCACTTACTTGAGATATATCTAAATGTGCTGCTATTCTTGGCATTAAGTTTTTACCAAATGTATTTGCAGAGCTAACAATATGAGAATAATTTTCTGAAACTTTTACAACTAATGGAGCAAAGTTTTCAGCTAAATAGTTTTCATAATGAGCAGCTTCAGCATGCAACACCTTTTTAACAGCTGACATTTCAGATAATGCTTTAGCAACATCACCACAATTATTTCCAATTAATAAAACATGTACATCGGTATCCATTTGTGATGCTGCAGTAATTGCATTTAATGTAAAAGGTTTTACTTCTTTGTTGTTATGTTCTGCTATTAATAAAACTGACATTATATTACCTTTGCCTCATTTTTAAGTTTGCTAACTAATTCAGCAACACTTGCAACTTTAATTCCTGCTTTTCTTTTAGGTGGTTCTTCTACTTTAATTTGTTGAACTCTAGGTGTTATATCAACCCCTAGGTCTGCAGCTGTAAATATCTCTATAGGTTTTTTTTTAGCTTTCATAATATTTGGTAAAGACGCATATCTCGGTTCATTTAATCTTAAATCACACGTCACAATAGCTGGAAGGTTAACTTCAATTGTTTCTAATCCTTCATCGATTTCTCTTGTTACTTCTAGAATTTTATCTTTTATTTCAATTTTTGATGCAAATGTTGCTTGAGGCCAATTTAATAAGGCACTTAACATTTGACCTGTCTGGTTACAATCATCATCAATTGCTTGTTTACCCATAAATACTAAGTCTGGTTTTTCTTTATCAACAATTTTTTGAAGTGCTTTTGCTACAGCTAATGGCTCAACAGTTCCTTCGGTTTTGATTAATATTCCTCTATCAGCACCCACTGCTAAAGCTTTTCTTACTGTTTCTTGTGACTTTTCTTCACCCACTGTAATTGCAATAATTTCTGTTGCTTTACCTGCTTCTTTAATTTTTACAGCTTCTTCAATTGCATTGTCATCAGGTGGGTTACTAGACATTTTAACATTATCTGTAACGACTCCAGTTCCATCCTCTTTAACTCTAACTTGAACGTTGTAATCAATTACCCTTTTAACAGCGACTAATATTTTCATTATGATCTCAATAAATTATTTTCAGGATCATAAGGGCTTTCCTCTAAAATAGTACAATCATACATTTTACCAAGAATATCAATTTTCAATTTTTGACCAGTTGTCGCAATATCAGGTTTTATCATTCCTAATGCAATAGATTTTCCTAACCTAAATCCAAAATCACCTCCAGTTGCACGTCCTACAACTTTACCATTTTCATAAATTGGATTATTACCCAAAACATCTGCATCTTCAACGTTATGAATTTCCATTGTTACTAATTTATTTGAAAAACCTTTTTCTCTCCATTGATTAAGTGCATCCAGACCAATAAAGTTTCCTTTATTAGGATGTATAAATCTATCTAACCCAGATTCGTAGGGAGAGTATTCAATTGATAATTCTGTTCCAACAAGTTTATAAGATTTTTCAAGTCTCAAACTATTCATTGCTCTAATCCCATATGGCTTAATACCTAAATCTTTTCCTGCTTCCATCAATTTATCAAATATATGATTTTGATATTCAATTGGATGATGAAGCTCCCAACCCAACTCACCAACAAAGTTTACTCTCATAGCATTCACTGGAGCGTTTCCAACGTTTACGTTTTTGGCACTTAACCATTTAAAGTTTTCTTTTGAGAAGTCATCTCTTGATACTCTTGTCATTAATTCTCTAGCTTTTGGACCAGATACAACAAGTACACCCATACTATTGGTTAAATTTTCAAATTGAACTGTCCCATCAGTTGGCATCCATTTTTGAATCCAATCATGGTCTAATCTTTGATTTGCTCCTGCAGAGACTAAATAGAAACTATCTGATGCTTCTCTCATTATCGTAAATTCAGAATGAACTCCTCCCTTAGTATTAAGGGCATGACATAAACCAATTCTTCCTATTTTTTTTGGAAGTTTGTTAGCTACTAAATAATCTAAAAACTCCTCTGCACCAGGACCTTTAATTCTACACTTTGCAAATGCAGTCATATCTAAAAGACCCACATTTTCTTTTACATTTTTACATTCTTTTTTTATTGCTTCAAACCACTTGGATCTTCTAAAAGACCAATCGTCTTTTTGCTCCATTCCATCTGTTGCAAAGAAGTTTGGTCTCTCCCAACCAAATTTTTGTCCAAATACAGCACCTAAATCTTTCATTCTGTCATAACAAGGTGATGTTCTTAATTCTCTAGCAGCACCTCTTTCTTCATCAGGATAATGAACTTTAAATACATGATTGTAAGCTTCTTCATTCTTTTCTTTTAAGTATGATTTTGTTGCATAGTCACCAAATCGTCTTGGATCAACACCGAGCATATCAACCGTTGGTTCTCCATCAACTATCCATTCAGCAAGTTGCCAACCCGCTCCACCTGCTGCAGTAATACCAAAACTATGTCCTTCATTAATCCAAAAATTTTTAAGTCCCCAAGCTGGACCAACAATAGGGTTTCCATCTGGTGTATAACAAATTGCACCATTATAAACTTTTTTAACACCCACCTCTCCAAAGGCTGGAACTCGATGAATTGCACCTTCAATATGTGGAGCCAGTCTATCTAAATCTTCTTGAAATAATTCATACTCAGAATCTTTTGATGGTCCATCAACATAACAAGCTGGAGCACCATCTTCATAGGGTCCTAAAATTAAACCACCTGCTTCTTCTCTCATGTACCATCTGCTATCACTATCTCTTAAAACTCCCATCTCTGGTAAGCCTTCTTTTTTTCTCTTTAAAATATCTGGGTGTGCTTCTGTAACAATATATTGATGCTCAACAGGTATGGCAGGAATATCTAAACCAACCATTTTTCCAGTTTGTCTTGCAAAGTTTCCTGAACAAGAAATTACATGTTCACATTCAATAGGTCCCTTGTCAGTTTCAACAACCCATCCATCTTTAGTTTGTTTAATTCCAACTACAGCTGTGTTTCTATAAATTTCTGCACCCATATTTCTTGCACCCGTAGCCATTGCTTGAGTTAAATCAGCAGGCTGAATATAGCCATCTTCTGGGTGTTGGATTGCTCCAAGCAAATCATCTGTACGACATAGAGGCCAAATTTCTTTTACTTCATCTGGCGTTAAAAATTTTACATCAACACCTATAGTTTGTGCAACACCTGCATACTGATGATACTCATCCATTCGATCTTTGGTGCTTGCTAAACGAATATTTGACACAACACTGAAACCAACATTCTGTCCAGTCTCTTCTTCTAATTTTTTATAAAGATCAACTGCATACTTGTGAAGTTGTCCAACCGAATAACTCATATTGAATAATGGAAGCAGACCTGCTGCGTGCCAAGTTGATCCTGAAGTTAATTCTTTTCTCTCGACAAGAACAACATCTGATAAACCTTTTTTTGCTAAGTGATAAAGAGCACTTACTCCTACTACACCACCACCAACTACTACAACTTTTGCTTTAGATTTCATTAATGCGATTCCTACTAAATTTTTATAATTTACGAAACAAAATTCGTTTAGTTATTAAGTTAAATTGAGGATCCAAGTGGCGTTGGGGCTGTGACCATTGTGGTCAACCAACAACCTTTCAGCGGACCTTCTGCAGCATATTTTTCAACAGTCCAATTGAATTTATAATAGGCCTTATCCTTATCAAGAACTGTTACTTCAAAAAGAGCTGATAAATCAGTCGATTTTATCTCAACGACTTTATGATCTAGGTGGTTAAGAAGCATTCCATAGGACTTACCCTTAATCATAGTCTTAAATCGTTCTAAAGGACCTGTGTTTTTTTGATTATTTGGATGTGCAAATTCCCAGGTCTGTTCAATCCCATTATCTTTTTTAGGGTTGTCATTCTGTTTTAGGCTTCTTAATTGAATTTGGACAACTAAAAAGGGTTCAATCCCATTGTTAGGCTTTACTAACTCAGCATGAGATATTGAAGAGGTAAATAAAGTAACTAAAATTACCCTATATATTAAGTGCTGTAATTTTGACGTCTTCCAAAAATTGTTTTCTTTTTTTATCACTCACAAACGGTACAGCAAAATATCTTCTGTAGACAATATTATAAATGCCACACATATGAAAAACACCTCTCTTCAGTCTTCTTATAGGTAAGTTTAAGAAGAAGGTTGTGATTGCAAGCCTTGGAGAACCATAAGTACAAAAGATTATAGCTTTTTTATCTTTTAAATTACCAATTGGAAAACCATAGTTTCCCCATAATTGCTTAAACGTAAACGCCCAAGGTGGTGCTAGAACTTTATCTATCCATCCCTCAACTATTGCTGGCATTCTAAAATTCCAAATTGGTGCAATTAAAACAATTATATCGCATTCTTCTATTCTTTTACGATGATTTAAAACATCTTCACCTGGTTCCTCACCGGCAAAAACTGGATCAAATTTTTCTTTATAAAGATCAACAGCATCAACTTTATTACCATTATCCTCTGCTGTTTTGATAAAGGTATCTCTTATTGCTGCATTAAAAGATTTGTCATTATAATGACCATATATAAGAAATATTTTTTTCATTTGTGTATTTTTAAACTAGTTCTATAAGAAAGCCATGAAAAATTTTTATGTACTTGAAGGTGAGCATACAAACCCTAACGAAATTAAAACAATGTTAAAAAATACCGAAAAGAAACATGGTCCTTTTGAAGAGAAAGAAGCCACTCAATTTGCCAAGGGATTAATTCAATAAAATATAGATGATTTTTATCATCGAGCTTGGGTAATCAAAAACTAGTTCTGTAAAACTGGAAAAGTAAGATTTATCCTTAAAATATCAATTATTAATTTAATAAAAATATTTTCTAAATTATTCCAAATAATTTTTCAAATTCTATTTTAGTGCATCTGTTAGCAATGTAATAAATTTTATTTTTTATAGCTATTTCTTTAGCCTTATCATTTTCAATATTAAGTTGTAGCCACAAAACATGTGCTCCAATTTCTTTAGTTTGATTGGCTATGTCTATAGTCTCTTCGCTTGGCCTAAAGACGTCTACTATGTCAACTTTTTCTTTTATATCTAATAGAGTTCCATAAACTCTTTCCCCATGTATTGTGTCATTTACACATGTTGGGTTTACAGGAATAACTTTATAACCAAATTTTTGTAAGAATTTCATTACTATATTTGAATCTTTTTCTTTTTTTTTACTTGCGCCTACTAAAGCTATTACTCTTGAGCTAATAAATAGTTCTTTAATCTTATCGTCAATTACTTGTTTTTCCATATGGGTTTTCTTTTTTCTAAGAATGCAGATATGCCTTCTTTAGCATCCATTGCCATCATATTTTGTGTCATCATTTTACTGGTATAAGCATATGCTTTTCTTAGTGGCATCTCTAACTGTTTATAAAAAGTTTGCTTACCAATTTTAATTGTTAAATTAGATTTTGAAGCAATTTTTTTAGATAATTTTAGAACCTCATTATCTAATTTTGATTTAGAAAAATGATCATTAATTAAACCAATTTCTTTGGCATAATTTGCTTTAATAGGTTCACCGGTTAAGAGCATCTTCATTAGTCTTTTTCTATTCACTTTTCGGCTAACTGCTACCATCGGAGTGCTGCAAAATAATCCTATATTTACTCCTGGTGTTGCAAATATTGCATCATTAGTACTGTAAGCTAAATCACAACTTGCAACTAATTGACATCCAGCAGCAAAAGCTGCTCCATGAACTTTAGCAATAACAGGCTTTTTACCCTCAACAATATGAAGCATTAATTTAGAACAAAGGTTAAATAATTTTTGATATTTAGCTCTATTTTTTAGACCATTTACTTCTTTTAAATTATGTCCAGCACTAAAACCTTTTCCAGCACCCTCAATAATTATTACTTTAATGTTTTTATCGTTATCTAAATTTTTAAAAGCTTTAATTAGATCACCTAAATTTCTAAATGAAAGTGAGTTATATGTTTTGGATTCATCGATAATTATTGAAGCTATTTCTTTATCTAAAATTTTAATCTTAATATTACTCAAGCTTTCCATCTTCTCTCATTTTAGCTCTAATTTTTGTAGCTGATATTTGCTGTATCTCTTCAGATAATACTACTTCTTCAATTTTATACCCAACACCTCTTCCATAACAAATGTTGGTAATATTTGGCACCATCATCACTTTAAATTGCCCTTCGAATTCTGGGTTTAGCTTTTCTTCAATATTTTTTTTGACAGTCTCAAAATCAAATGGGTTATCGTCAACACCTTGCACATCTCTTATTTGAATACAAACTTGACCTGTTTTTTTAACTATTTCTTGAAATAATGCATAATGACCATCATGAAATGGTTGCCATCTTCCTAACATTTGTGCTGTTGGTTTTTTATTATCCCATTCGTGAGCCATATTTATATTTCCTTTGCTATTTTAGGAGCCCAATTTTCAGCATCCTGTGTTGTTACATGATAATCATATTTTTCTGGTTTTACAAACATGGCATTTGTATCAGCAAACCTTCCTTCTTTTATAGTATCAACCCAAACTATATAGTCTGCATTAAATAACTCTCTAGCAGCAGGTGTTGGGCAAATAAAGTCTGCAACTACATGGTTGCCATCTTGCTTGTGTTTTTCTGCTTTTTCTGCCATTCTTTTAGCTTGTCTTTTTCTTCCATCCTCTGAAAAATCCCAATCATCTGCAGCTTTTCTCACTTCATCTGCATTAATCCATTTTGCATTTATTAATGGTACCAAGTTTTTTGCTAAAGTTGTTTTTCCTGAACCAGGTAAACCCATAATTAATATTTTTTTCATAGTGATTATTACTTTCTGCACATATGGGTTAATAAAAAAATCGATATTATAGGAATTTTTAAAATTAAGCTATCAGATTTGTTGCAATCCACTTGTGAAATTGATGGGTTGGATTATCCATAACTGGTGAAAAATTACCCCCATTATATGCTAGTGAGGCTCTACCTGCTTGCATTCCTTCAATAGCAAAAATATCTTCTGTCATAACTTCTTTCCAAAATTTTGAATTTTCTTTTCTCATTTCCTTAAAGTTATCACCATAAGCGCTCTCTTCCCCAACATAATACATCTCGATATGTTCTTTAGTTTCATTGGTAGATATAGGCTCTAACCAAAAAATATAAAAGTGGTCTATGTGTAAACCAACCATAACATTTGGAAATAAAGCAACATACTCTGCATTTAAAGCTAGCTCTTCTGGCCAAGAAGGAAAGCTATTAAATTTTTTATCTCCCTTAACTGGTTGATTGTATTTATAACTACCCTGTCCAGCAAATCTATTTGGTAACCCTTGTATATGGTAATGATCGCTTATATTTGACGTTTTATTTAACTCAGGATGAATAGTTGGTAAATGATAGCTCTCACAATAATTTTCAATTGCAAATTTCCAGTTACTCTTAACATTTAGATCAATGTAACCATAATCCTTAGCGTGTCTTATTAGTTGTTGATCATCTTTGGATATAAATTTTGACCACCTAGCCTCAAGTGGTTTAATATAATCATTAAATTCCATTTCATTATTGTTTAAATTAATAAAAATCATATCCATCCAAATCTTAGATCTGACCTCTTTTAGGTTACTCTTGGATTTATCAAAGTTATCTACTTGATGAATATTTAAGCCACCTATATGGGGGGTTGCAACTAAGGAGCCTCTAAAATCATACGCCCACGAATGATATGGGCATCTTAAGACATTCTTTAGGCTGCAAGGTTCACTTAAGATCTTTAACCCTCTGTGACTACAAACATTATGAAAAACTCTAATTTTCTGATCTTTTCCTCTAATCATAATTAAGGGTATCCCCAAAAGCTCATATGGTTTGGCGTCTCCTATATCTGGAATTGAACTTCCAACACCAATTACAGTCCATTTATCTGAGAATATCTTGTCTCTTTCAATCTTTAGGTATTTACTACTGGTATAACACTCATTAGGAAGGCCATGAGCTTCCTCAATCGGTTTATCAACAGCCTCTATTTTTTTAAGGTCAAGGATTGCTGATAGCAAAGAATTGTCATCTTTTTTACCCATAAAAAATCCTAACATTGGAGAAACTTTTGACAACAATTATCTTTGTCCACAAGATGAATTTCTTTGACAGCTTTTACAAAAAAGATAATGATCGGAAAAATGAATTTTTCTCTTGAGGTTGGTCCTCACACAGATTTAGACACACTACCTCCTGTTAAGGATGTTTATGTTACCATGCTTCCCGGTGGAGACTATAAAGAGACAGCTGAAAAATCAGGTGATTTGGTGAAAAAAGGATTTAATCCAGTTCCACATTTTCCAGCACGATCAATTACTGATGAAGATCAGCTGAAAGATTATATTTCAAGATGTAAAGATGTTGGTGCAAAACAAGCTTTGGTAATTGGAGGAAGTAGAGATCCGATTGGAAAATTTGACAGCTCAATTCAAATTTTAGAGACAGGATTTTTTGACGGAATTAAAATAGGAATAGCAGGACATCCAGAAGGAAGTCAAGATATGTCCGATACAAAATTAGAAAAAGCCATGATAGATAAAAAGCCTTATGCCGACTATATAGTGACCCAGTGGTTACTAGAGAGTCAACCTATCATAGATTTCATTTCTAAGCAGTCAGTGCCAGTGCATGTAGGAATTACTGGGCCAATGAAAATATCTAGCTTAATAAAATTTGCTAATATTGTAGGGGCAAAAAATTCCATTAACTTTCTTAAGTCTAATTTTAGTAAGGCATTAGATTTATTGAAACCTAAAGACCCTAATGAATTAATTGGGAAAGTGAAGGAATTTACTGGAAACTTCCACATTTATACATTCGGCGGCTTGAAGGAAACTAACAAGTGGTTGAAGGAGAACGGTTATGTCTAAAGAATTTGACTATACTAAACTAAATCATGTGACTTCAGTTGATCAATCAGATCGTGAAGTACCATACAACTTAAGACAAAGTGGGCCTACAAAAGTTGAAATGTTAATCTCAACAAGAGTAAGAAAGTCTCCATACTGGCATCTATCAATGGAAGCTGGTTGTTGGAGAGCAACTGTTTACAATCGTATTTATCATCCTAGAGGATATGTAAAACCAGAAGATGGTGGTGCGATGGTTGAGTATGATGCAATTGTTAATCACGTTACAATGTGGAATGTTGCTGTTGAAAGACAAATTAGAGTTAAAGGTCCCGATGCAGAAAAGTTTACCGACTATGTAATAACTAGAGATGCAACTAAAATCTCACCTATGAGAGCAAGATACGTAATTTTATGTAATGCTTATGGTGGTGTTTTGAATGATCCAATTCTTCTTAGAATTTCAAAAGATGAATTTTGGTTCTCATTATCAGACTCTGATATTGGAATGTATCTTCAAGGTGTTAATGCTGATGGAAGATTTGATTGCACAATCGAAGAAATTGATGTGTGTCCAGTTCAAATCCAAGGACCAAAGTCTAAAGCATTAATGAAGGATTTACTTGGTGACCAGGTAGATTTGGACAACATGCCTTTCTATGGTTTAGCTGAGGTTAAGGTTGGTGGCAGAAGTTGTGTAATTTCACAATCTGGTTTCTCAGGTGAAGCTGGATATGAAATCTACTTAAGAGAAGCAACTAAATATGCTGATGATATGTGGAATGCAGTTCTTGAAGCGGGTAAAAAACACAAACTAATGGTTATTGCTCCTGCTCACCATAGAAGAATTCAAGCTGGAATTCTTTCTTGGGGACAAGATATGGATCATCAACATAACCCCTTCCAGTGTAACCTTGGTTATCAAGTTTCATTAGCTGGTAAAGGTGAGTGGAATAAGAAAGCTGACTATGTTGGTAAAGCTGCTTTAGAAAAAATGGGTGCTGAAATTAAGGATGGGAAAAAACCCTACAAACTTCAGTTAGTTGGACTTGAAATGGGTGGAAAACCTATTGAAGAGTATGCTCCTGATTTTTGGTTAGTGTCAAATGAAGATGGTGGAGATCCCGTTGGATTTATTACGTCTCCTTGGTATCATCCAGAAAAAAAGCAGAATATAGCCATGGGATATGTACCCTTTGATGGAACATTAAATGCTAATGGTTTTCCAAAAGGTAAAGTTGGGACTAAATATAAAGTTCATTTACCAGCGGAATACTCTGATAAACCAGGAACGCCTGTTGATGCAGTAGTAGTGGACATTCCATTTAAAGAATCTTTTAACGCAAACACAAGAGAAGTCGTTAAAGGTTAAATTAATTACTTGGGGGAGATTAAATTCTCCTCCATTAATAATGACAAAAACATTCCTAATCGCAGTTTGCATAATAATAGTAATTGCTTTAATACTCTTTCCACTATTAGTTTCATACAAGGCACAAAAAAATAACAAAAAAAAATAATGTTTGGTGAATTTTTAAGCATAATTGTAAGATCTATAAAATTAGACAAAACACTTTACAAAGATAATAAAAATTTTGGTGAAGCAGCTATATATTTTGCTGGCTTAATAATGATACTAGATGGCTTAGCGGGAGCTGTCGCTGCGAATACTGTGATTAAAACTGCTGTTGCAATGTCTGGTTTAACTGCCCTTCTTACTTGGTTTGTTTGGGCACTTTTTATCTATGTCATAGGTGTAAAAATATTTCCAGATAAAGAAACAAAAGTTCCATTTAAAAAAGTATTAACAGCTGTTGGTTTTGCTCATGCGCCAGGCCTTCTAAGGTTTTTTGCTGTAACTCCAGATTTAATGATCCCAATAATATTTCTAACTCAGTTCTGGATATTTGCGAGTTTAATAATTTCAACAAAACAAGTTTTAAATTTAAAGTCTAATTTTAAATCATTTGGAATAGTCTTTTTAGCTTTTTTAATAATTGCATTTTTATCAATATCTTTTGTAATGAGTAAAATGAACGCTCTACCCATAAGCAATATTAGCTAGATAGGAAAAATAGTCTTAGAAAGCTTGCATGAATTGCAGGTTTTGAATCCAGTTAGGATTAAATTTTGAGAAACACTTGGGTCTTCTTTTTTACACTCTTCACAGAAATCATCTAATTCAAGAACTTCGTGATTACCATTTATTTGATCATCAAAATCTTTAGTCATTATCTGTAAGACCCGCTCCTGCCCCACTATTCTTTAAACTTTCACTTTCCTCTACAAACGTCTCTTCTGAAAGTTTATAAAGTTCTTTCCATTCGTTCTCAGTAAATGAATCTTCATTTTTTAAAATTTTTATAGATACACTTTCTGCAATCTTGATAATTTCTTTTTTAAAAAAATTAGAATGAATACAGTTGTTAAAATTCATTAAAAATTCTTTCTCATCTAATTTTAGGAGAATTCTTTTCCCTATTATTTCTGATGCTCTACTCACAAATGGCAAGAAAAGCATTGGATATGCAATGTTTTTAAACTTAATTTCGTTTAAATTTTCCAAGGTTTTGATTTGATCTAAAAAATTTACACCAGCAATAACTGGACAATATTGAAAATTATTTGAACTATTTTCTTCAGTAATAAGATTTAAGTTTTCTAATTTTATATTTTTTTTACTGTTTAAAAAATCGTTTAAATTTTTAATTCCTGGGAGACTAAAAATTTCAAGTAATTTTATATTTTTTCCAACTTCTTCTGCTATACCCCATGAATACCCTGCTGCACGACTTGATCTTTTAGAAACTGTGTCTATCTCACTTAATGATTTCATATTGATTAATTATAAACCCAATGCTCATCATAATTCTTTAATTGCTCAGGTAATGGTGCACCTTGAAACATACATATTCTTAACCACTTATCAGATCTTGGGTCAAATTTTAATGCTCCAAAGAAAGATAGTTTAAGTCTTAACATATCAATTGGAACTATTTCTTGACCAATAGTATTGTCTTGAATTTCAGAGTAAGGAAACTTCTCAACAATAAATGCTCTTCTCACAACATGCCTTAAATCAGCATTATTTGACAAAAAAATTGCAATTGTTAAGTTATTTTTAGACACCGATAAATTCTCATAAAGTTTTTTTATATCTCTTGCTACTGCTAGAGGCTGTTCTAAATTAGATCCATTTTCATCAAACCGATTTGCCAGTCTTGGTTCTTCTTTATTTTTAGAAATAAACCAAAAGTTTAAATTATTTTCTTTTTTTTTAAAATTTATTTTTAATATTTCAGAATATTTATTTTCAATTATAGTCTTTAATTCTAATACCGTTCTTTCTGTAGGAATATTAAAATATTTATCTTCTTCAGAACTCATTTCTTTTATTAAAGGTGCTACAATACTCTCATAAGGCTCCATCATCATTGAGACAACATACTCAACACATTCTTCTTGATAATTTTCTTCTAAATGCTGATATAACTTGTTAAATGGATATTCTTGATTAAAATCAAATTCATTATCAAGAAATAAAATAAATTGGTTTAAATCTTTTAATAAAGATTTTATTTTCTTTATTTGATATTCACTTTCAGTATTCCATGATGTAATATTTTTTATTGATTTTTTTAAACAATCTTTAAATAAATTACTTTCAGTAATGGCTGCATTTTTAATTTCTCTTATTTTTTTTAAAGAAACTTCCCTTGCATAAATCCAATTATTCAAAAGAGTTGGATGATTAACAATAAAAGGTGCCATTCCCAATCCAGTTGAATTACCAATACCTAAACTTTTACATATTTCTGGATCTAGATTTACAGCTTTTTGAGGGTTTCTATTTTTTGCTACGTGGTTGACTTGATCAAACGTAAATTGTCTTACCAAATATACAAGCATCATTTCTAATCTAAAGGGTCCATATATTTCCTCTCTATCTTTTATTCTAAATCTATCAGCTAAACCAAATTTACCAGATCCATAAACAGCTGTAGTTCTGTATAAATAGCCAACTTTAGCTAACAATTCTTTATCTGGCTGAACTCCATTACTTAGACTTTTAACTACATGGTTAAATACCCGAACAGACTTATTAGCTCTAGATAAAGTTAGCTCTTTGTAAGAAAGTCTTCCAAATTCTTGTTTTGGAACTTCATTCTTTAACCTTTCAATGTCTATTTTTGTTGGCACACCATCAAAGAGAGTAAAAGCTGCGTCCCATTTTGTTGCAATAACTCTATCTGACCTTTCATTCTCATCCAATTCATTAGCAAAACAAATTAACGAATAAACTCTATCTTTTTTCTTAAATGAAAAGACTGCTGTACCAAAGCCATTTTGATTTAATTCAAATAAATCTCTTTTATAATCCCAATCTTTAAATTCCTTCAGGAAGCTTCTTAAAAAAGAAAGTCTAGATTGATGAAATGATCCTAATCTAGAAAGCTTCATTACAATATTTGGATCTCTTAGTGGAATATCCATTAGTTAATTCCTTTGTAAAAATTGTACCAATTGTTTCCTAAAATACCATTGACTTCATTTTCTGAGAAACCAACTTTTTTTAAACTAATTTCTAAATTACTAAAACCTCTTGCATCTAAAAACCAATCAGGTTGTTTAGGAAATTCAGGTTTATTCTTTGATCCTTCACCAAAGTTTTTACTTTTAGTCCACGTTCCATTACGCATCCATTCTACAATAGTGTCTGGTTGATTTAAGCAGAGATCTGACCCTATGCCTATTTTTTCAGCCCCCATAATTTCAGCTGTTTTAGCAGTCATTTCACAAAAGCTTTCTAAAGAACAGTCTGATCCGTCTTTTAAATGATGTGGGTACAAAGACAAACCCAACATTCCTTTATGGTCAGATAGAATTTTTAATAATTCGTTTGATTTATTTCTTTTAGCTGGATGCCAAAATGATGGATTAGCATGTGTGATTGCAATTGGTTTTTCACTTATTTCGATTGCATCGATTGTACTTTTTTCAGATGAATGTGACATATCAACTACAAGGCCAAGTCTATTCATTTCTTTAATGACTTCTCTTCCAAAATTAGTAACTCCACTATCTAAACTTTCATAGCAACCTGTTGCTAGTAATGACTGGTTGTTATAAGTGAGCTGCATAAATCTGCACCCTAAGTCGTAAACCTTTTCAACTAAGCCTATGTCATCTTCTATAGGTGAGCAATTTTGAAAACCAAAAAACACTGCTGTTTTATTCTCAGATTTGGCTTTTTCAATATCTTTAAAGCTTTTACCATGAAAAATTAAATCTGAATTATCTAAAAAATGTTTTTCCCAAATTTTTATTACTGTTTTTAATTCATCAAAGTCTTCATGATAAACAATAGTTACATGTATAGCGTCAAGTCCTGCTTGCCTATTTATCTCAAAGATCTCTCTAGACCAGTTGCAATATTGTAAGTTATCAATTTTAAAATTTATCATGATCTTTTTTGATTCAAAGAATACCAATAAGTTGGCTAATTTCTATTAATTTTATTGAAATTTTAAGCTTAATTTGAAATAACAATTCAAGTTAGAATAGAATTATATCAAATGACTAAAAATAAATCCAAAAAAATATCAATTGTAATGGGTAGCCAGTCTGACTTCAAAACTATGATATTTTGTCAAAATGTACTTAAAAAATTAGATATTAAATTTGAAACAAAAATTATATCTGCTCACAGGACTCCAAAACGTATGTACGAATATGCTATAAATGCAGAAAAAAATAATATTAGCGTTATCATAGCTGGTGCTGGCGGTTCAGCTCACTTACCTGGAATGATTTCAGCGCTTACTTCTTTACCTGTTTTAGGGGTTCCAATTGAGAGTAAAAAACTTAAAGGTCTAGATAGCTTATTATCAATAGCACAAATGCCAAAAGGAATTCCTGTTGGCACACTAGCAATTGGTGAAGATGGTGCAATCAACGCAGCTTTATTGGCAGCATCAATTATTGCAATTTGTGACAGTAAAGTTAAACAGCGCCTAGATCAGTGGCGGCTAACTCAAAGTAAGTCAGTTAAAAAAATACCAAAGTAAATTAATATATGTCTAAATCAACCCTTGGTATTATTGGTGGTGGTCAATTAGGTAGTATGCTTGCTGTAGCTGCAAATAAATTAGAAATTAAAACAATAGTTTTTTGTGATGACATTGATGCGCCAGCACAAAATTTTTCTAATGAATTTATTTATGGACAATATAACGATCAGAGTAAGATAGGTGAATTCATAAACAAGGTAGATGTTGTTACATATGAATTTGAAAATATACCTTATGAAACACTAAATAAAATCAATAAAATTAAACCTGTTTTTCCTAAACCTTCAATAAATAGAATAATTCAACACAGATTAGCAGAGAAAGATTTTATCAACAAATTAAATATAAGAACAACTAGATATGCATCTATTAAAAAAAAATCTGAATTGGAA
The DNA here is from genome assembly GCA_905618805.1 of uncultured Candidatus Pelagibacter sp. Classification (GTDB taxonomy): domain Bacteria; phylum Pseudomonadota; class Alphaproteobacteria; order Pelagibacterales; family Pelagibacteraceae; genus Pelagibacter. The sequence continues at coordinate 33,693 of CAJQSZ010000034.1, read as the reverse complement.
TCTTTAAAAGATTTATTGCCTGGTTTGCTTAAAACTACAACCTTAGGCTATGATGGAAAAGGACAACATCCCATTAAAAATTTAGAAGATCTTGATTCTTTAAATTTGGATTATTCAAAAGAATATATTTTAGAAAAATTAGTTAAGTTAAAAAAAGAAATTTCAATAATTATTACAAGATTCGATCATCAAAAATATGAAATCTATGAACCTATTGAGAATGTCCACGAAGATCAAATATTAAGACATTCAAAAATACCAGCTGAAATTAACGATAAAATTTTTGAGCAATCAAAATTATGGGCCACGCAAATTGCAGAAGAGCTTAAATATGTTGGCACATTATGTGTTGAGTTTTTTATAGATAGAAATGATAACTTGTATGTAAATGAAATTGCACCAAGAGTTCATAATTCAGGCCACCTTACAATTAATGCATACAATATAAGTCAATTTGAAAATCATGTAAGAGCCGTATGTAAACTAGAACAAATTTCACTCAAAAAAATTACTAACGCCAAAATGGCTAACATTATCGGTGATCAAATCACCATTTACAGAAATAAAAAATTTGAAAATAATGAATTTTTCTTTGATTATTTAAAAAAAGAGATTAAAAATAAAAGAAAAATGGGCCACCTCACAACCTTAATTATTTAAATCCTCACAAATGCTAAAATCTATAGAAGGTAATTTTGATAATATTGAAGTGCATAATCTGCTTACTAAACACTTTATTGAATTAAGGTCAGTTTCGCCTGAGGGAAGCGCTCATGTTCTTGATATAGCTGGATTAAAAGATTCCTCTATTAAGTTTTGGAGTTTATGGGAGGGTAATGAATTAGTGGGTGTTGGTGCTCTTAAATTTCTAAATAAAATCCATGGAGAATTTAAGTCGATAAGAATTAATGATAAATTCAGAAACAAAGGGTGTGGGTTAAAAGTAATTAATCACCTAATCAATGAAGCAAAAAAACTTAAAATCGAGCAATTAAGCTTAGAAACAGGTGCTGGTAAATTCTTTCAAAATGCTAGAAAGTTATTTACTAAATGTGGCTTTACAAAATGTGAACCCTTCTCACATTATGAAAAGGATGTTAATTCCACTTATATGAGTATGCTAATTAGCAACTAATAAGATTTTAAGTGTTTTAATCAGTTAAAATTGGTTGACAAAACCATAATAAATCTAAACAAACTCCCAATTGCTTAATTATAAGTAATAAAAGTAACTTAATAAAAAGTAAGAAGATAAATATGAGTCTACAAGGAAAAGTAAAATGGTTCAATCCAACTAAAGGTTTTGGTTTTATTGAAAGAGAAGATAAAGAAAAAGATGTATTCGTTCACGTTTCAGCAGTAAGAGATGCTGGCATGAATGGTTTAGATGAAGGTCAAGCTTTGACTTTTGATGTTGAAGATGGTCCAAAAGGTCCTTCAGCAGTGAACTTAAAAACTGCATAACATTCACACTTTCTATTGGCTGCAATTTTTTAATTAAATTAATTTTTAATTGTTTAACTAAATATTTCAGCCAATACCAATCAGTTATTTTTAAGAAATTCTTCCACAATTACATTAAACTCATCTGGCTTTTCTAAATGAACATTGTGAGAGCATCCTCTAATTATTTTTAAATCACTATTCGGAATATTGTTATTCAAAGTTTTAACTTGATTAAAGTTATAGGCTTTATCTTGATCACCCCAAATTATCAATGTTTCATTCTTAATATTTTTTAAATTTTTAACTCCATCCCAATTTTTCATAGCAACTAGTCCATTATCAGCAGCCTCTACAGTAGTTTGTTTTCCAGCCTCCTCACAAAGATAAAAATATTTTGCCTTGTCTTCATCTATGAACCAAGTTTTTGCTATCTTGTATGCCGTATCTTTCAATCCATTAATCTTTAACTTTTCTCTAGATCGATCAATAGTTTCAAATCGACCAGGCATATCTCCTCTTGGACCAGTACCATAACAAATTAATTTTAAAATTTTTTCACCTGCTTTTTTTGCCATTTCTTGAACAACCATTCCGCCCATTGAATGTCCTAATAGATTAAATTTTTTTATTTTTTTCTTTTCTAAAGAGCTTAATATTGCTTTAGCCATACATTCAATTGATTCACATGAGTTAATGTTACTACTACCTCCAAAACCGGGAAGTGCTGGCACAATGACTCTAAAATTGTCTTTAAAAAAATTTATTTGTGGGCTCCACATGTCTGGTGAACCTAAAAAACCATGAACTAAAACTAAAGGAGCTCCGCTACCAACATCTTTAGCAAATATATCTTGCATATTTATTATTAATTAATAATCATTGAATATATCAATTATGATTAAAAGAAAAATAACTAATCTACAAGATATTGAGTTTGTACCATTTGATAACTATGGAGTGGTTATACCTGGCATGAGTTGGCATAAAATTAGCTATAGCAAAGAAAGTGGTGGACAAGGAACATATGTTTTAAAAATGGAACCTGGTGCAAAAAGTCTACCTCATGAACACACAGGTTTTGAGGAATTTTTAATATTAAGTGGAGAATTAACTGATCCTGATGGAAAAATTTTTAAAAAAGGTGATTTTATTTCTTTTGAACCTGGATCAAAACATTCATCGCACACAATAAATGGTTGCTTGGTTTTGGTCTTCATGAGAGGTATTAATCAACCTTTGTAGCAAAACAAATTTTTTTACAATATAAAAAAGTATTAATAATTATGATTGGCATTTTAGGAGGAATGGGAACACAAGCTGGGCTTGATTTTTGCAACAAACTAGCAATGCTTAATAGAGGGAAGATTGATCAGGAATATCCTCTATTCATACTCTACAATAAATCTAATATACCTGGGAGACCTGAATCAATTGGTGTTCAAACTAAAAAATTTTCAGACCTTCCAAGAAATGCTCAAAACAATACCAGATATAATAAGGTTTTAAAAAGTTTACTTGATGGCTGTAGGTCACTAGAGAAAGGTGGTTGTAAGTTTATTGTAATACCTTGTAACACTGCTCATTATTGGTATGAAGATTTAAAAAAAAAAATTAAGATTCCAATTATAGATATGCCCAAAGAGGTTTTCTTATATACAAAAAGAATTTGTAAAAAAAATTCAAAAATTGGACTTCTTGCCACAGAAGGCACTTTAAAAACAAAGATTTATGAAAAACTATTCAAAGAAGAATATAATTTAATTACGCCTCTGTATAATTTACAAATCAAATCTGTTAATAAAACTATTAAACATGTTAAAATGGGAAATATAAAATTAGCTGAAAAATCCATTATGCCAGCCATAAATTACTTAATTAAAAATAATTGTAAAAAAATTATATTAGGTTGTACAGAGTTACCTATAGCAATTTTTGCATTTAAATCATTAAAGAATGTAAAAATGTCAAAACTGTATTTGGACCCAAATTTGATTTTGGCAAATTCATCTATGAAAAAATATAGAAAATAAAAAAGATGCTTTTTAAAACCAAAAAACCTTACGTCATATATTTAGCTGAAGTTATTTATAAAGATGTGGCAAATATTAAGAAAAATAATTCAGATATTTCTAATGTGGATGCTATTGAGGGTTTTATAGGAACAAAAAAGTATGAAGAAATAAGCAGTGGTATGTTTCATGATACTTGGTTTAAATATTTAGAAAATAATAATTTTATTGATAAGGATAGTGGTGAAAAGATACCCAGTGAAACTGTTAAACTCCTTCATGTTCAAAAAGATGCTACAGTCAAACAATTAATAAAATATCCAGAACTGTACTATGCAAAAAGTTCTTTTCCTCTTGAAATTTCTCAGCGAGCTTTTGATTTTTTGTGGAGAATGTGTGAAAGCTATGAACTTTGGTGTAAGGAAGTGGGTCAATCCGAGCAGATTGTATTGAATATTATCGATTAGCTAAAATTTTAATACCAGAACTTTTATTTATACTTTTAACTATATTAAAAAAATTATCTGAATTCTCATTATTTTTCTCTTCATTCATATCTTTCTCTAAAAAACTTTTAATATTTTCTACTGGTGTTTTTCCTGTAACTTTAGTGATAGTTTTGCTTGAGGCGTATGATAATCCAGCATTGTGCACACTTCCCGTGCTAGCTACAGTTATAACTGGTCCCAAAAATGCAGAATTTTGTATGCAACCATTTAGAAAACACATTAAAAATGAGCAAATAATTATATTTTTTAGAATCATAAAATGACTTCTATATCGTTTCTAAGTGTTTTTAAGAGCAACGCAAGTATGAATATACCCATATTGAGTATTAACACTAAGAATAAAGAAAAATTTATATTATAAGACAAAATGATTAAAGTTTTTCCATTCATTTTTATTATTTTATGGTCATCAGCTTTTGTTACTACAAAACCGATAATAGATAATAGTGATCCTTTTTCAGCACTAGCCTTTAGATTTTTTTTTGTAGCTTTGGGTTTTTTGATTTTTGCAATATACAAAAAACATAAAGTTTTTACCAATAATAAAAATCTAATTCAGTCTATTTTTAGTGGCGTTTTATTTCACGGTGTTTATCTAGGTGGTGTTTTTTATTCGGTTTCAATTGGAGTGCCCACTGGTATTGCAGCATTAATTGTAACCTTACAGCCTATTTTAACTAATGCTTTAGCAGGCAGGTTTTTAAATGAAGACATTTCTTTTAAACAATGGATTGGTGTTTTTCTTGGATTTTTAGGTGCAAGTTTAGTTTTGGGTTTTGATATTGACTCAAACCTACCAGTAATTGGTATCATATCTTCCTTTGTAGCTTTGTTAGCAATCACAACATCAACTTTGTGGCAAAAAAAAATAAGCAACAATTTGCCTTTATCTGTAAGTAATATGTACCAAGCTATAGGTGGATGTGTTTTTCATATAATAGTTATTATTATTTTCACAGATCCTTATATTAATTTCACTTCTACTTTTTTTATAGCTATGACTCATCAAATATTTTTAGTTTCATTTGGTGCATTTACAATATTAATGTTTTTAATTAAAAATAATTCAGCAAGCAAAACTGTATCTATATTTTTTTTAATACCTCCTATTACAGCAGTAATGGCTTGGCTATTTCTAAATGAAGTATTAACTAATTTAGATTTAATCGGTTTTGCTATAGCTACACTTGGTGTCTATATTGCTACAAGAAAAAATAAAGTTTAAATACTTTTGTAACCAAACTCTAAGCAGTTATCTGTAATCGAGTGGTATAAAGATTCTCCAAAACTTCTTAAGGTAAATATTCTTATTTTATTTGGATTGTTGTCTAACAAATCAATTGTAACCGACATGCCATTAAATGTTGAGTTTAAACAGTTATCTTTTTTTAATTCATTAAAATTATAAGGGCATCCTTTTTTTAGTACTTCTTTTGCATTTTCACCCTCAAGCTCAATTATTGCTCTTGAATTGGATAAATTGGTAACAGCAAAGTTATTTTCATCAAATTTTCTAACAATTTCTTTTAAAAGATCTTTTTTTTTTGAAACTAAAAGCCAATTATTTGGTCCATTCCATAAAATCCTTGTGTCAAAATTACTAGACACATTAAGGGCTTCATTCTTTAAGCTTAAATCATCAATTTTTAAGCTCTCTAAAGAAGTTGAAGAATTTTTATATTGAACTATCTGAATGATTAATAAATCTTTAGTTTCTGAAATCTTTAATAAATCTTTTTCATTTTTATCCCCATAATCACCAAAAAGACCTTTTAAATGAATTTTTTCTAGAGCGGATATGGAGGTCATGATCTTACTCTTTCACCTTTTGGATCCACATAATGCGAAGAAACTATTTCAACAGGTATTGTTATGTTTTTTAATGGTGACATTACAAATAACTTTTGGCCAATCATATTTTTTCCATCTTTGAGAATAGCTAGAGAAAATGGGTTATCATGTTCTACACTCCAGCAAGATGCTGAGATATATCCCAATTTAGGATTTGGAAGTTGTGCATACGCATCTTTTACTAAGTGGGATCCTTCTGGAATACTAGTTTTTTTATCCAGTGGAACAACTCCAACAACTTTTTGTCTATCTTCTGCTATAAAAGCTTTTCTATTTAATGATCTCTTGCCAATAAAGTCTTTCTTTTTACTAATCAGTCCTTCTAAACCATTATCATAAGAAATTGTTCTACCATCTAACTCCGAACCAGCTACATGTCCCATCTCAATTCTTAATGTTGATAATGCTTCAGTTCCATACGGTTGGATTTCAAATTCTTTACCAATTTCCATAATTTTTTCCCACATGAAGTTTCCATTATCTGAGTTGACATTAACTTCATATGCAAGTTCACCTGAAAATGAAATTCTAAAAATTCTTGCTTGGACACCAAATAATTCTCCTTCTAAATAACCCATAAATGGCAGGCCATCATTTGATGAATCTATATTTGGAAATAATTTCTGCAACAAGTCTCTGGATTTAGGTCCTGCAATAGCCGCTCCTGCCCATTGTTCTGTTGAAGAAACTACATTAACATTTAATTCTGGCCATACTAATTGCAAATAATATTCAAGGTGCGATAAAACGTTTGCTGCTTGAGCAGTAGTTGTTGTCATGTGATAATGGTTTTCTGAAATTCTAGTAGTGGTTCCGTCATCCATTACAATTCCATCTTCTCTTAACATTACACCATATCTTGCTTTACCAACTGGAAGTTTTAACCAAGCATTTGTATATACTCTATTTAATAATTCTGCTGCATCAGGTCCTTTAATATCTATCTTTCCTAAAGTAGTTACATCACATACACCAACATTTGCTCTAACATTTTTAGCTTCTCTTTTTGAACCTTCAAATAAAGTTTCTTCTCCAATTTTATAATATCTTGGTCTCAACCAAACACCTGCATCAACAAATACTGCATTATTTTTTTCATGCCAAGAGTGTATCGGTGATTTTCTTGTTGGTCTCGAATATTTTCCCACTTCTCTTCCAACAATTGCACCAATAGTAACTGGTGTATACGGAGGTCTAAAGGTAGTATGACCTACTTCTGGAACAATTTTATTTTCTATATTTGAAACTAACTGCAAACCATTGAGATTGCTTGTTTTTCCTTGGTCTGTGGCCATTCCAAGCGTTGTGTATCTTTTTACATGTTCAATTGATCGATACCCTTCTTTTAGAGCAATTTCTATATCTGAAACAGCCACATCATTTTGAAAATCTAAAAATCTTTTATAAGTTTTTCCCTTTGGTAAGGGAACACACCAAAATTTATCATGGGTTGTTTTATTTTTTTCAACAACTTTAGGATATGAAATTTTATTATCATTTTTAGTTATTTTTTTTGATAGTTCATAACCAGCATTAAATGAATCTTTTAAAGTTTCTGCAAGTGTGAATGTTCCATTTGCTGCTCCTAAGGTAGTTTCATTTTGTTTTGATATACCGGGCACAAAAGCATCTATATCCTTATCAAATTTAGTTTTATTACCTGATTGAGATGCTAAATGTATTGTTGGTGTCCAAAAACCAGATACACAAATACAATCACAAATAATATTTTCTAAAACCCCTAATTCATTTTTGTTATCTGAAATTTTAGCAATTTCTGCAGCATTTACTTTTTTATAACCCTTTGCAGCAACAACTACATAGGAAAATTTAATTTGTATACCTAAATTTTTTGCTTCTTCTATTATTTCTGAGTTAGGTTCTTTTCTAGTGTCTAATATGACTGGCTCAACTCCATTTTTTTTAAACTCTATTGCAGCTTCATAGCCACTGTCGTTGTTTGTAAATATTAAAGGTTTTTTCCCAACTAACACTCCATAGACTTTTAAATATTCTTTTGCTGCTGATGACAGCATTACACCTGGTGTATCATTATTTCCAAAAACTAATGGCCTTTCAATCGATCCTGATGAAATTAAAACTTCTTTTGCTCTGATATACCAAAGTCTTTGTTTTGGATGATATTTTCTTGTTTTAGGTAAGTGATCACTTATTTTTTCTAACATAACTAACATGTTATGATCATAATAACCAAAAACCTGAGATCTATTTTTCACAGTAACATTGGGCATTTTTTTAAGTTCAGCAATTATATTTTTTACCCACTCCTTCCCTGTTTGGTTTCCAATATTAACTTCACTAGTTAATAATGTTCCTCCAAATCTTGGCTTGTCTTCTGCCAATATTATTCTTGCTCCATTTTTTGCAGCAGCGTATGCACTAGCTAAACCTGATGGGCCAGACCCAGCAATTAATAAATCACAGTACTCATACTTATGTTCATATCTTTCTTTATCATGTTTAATTGATGCTACACCAAGACCAGCTGCCTTCCTGATAATTGGTTCATAAAATTTATACCAAAAACTTTTCGGCCACATAAATGTCTTGTAATAAAATCCAGCTGGAAGAAATACTTTTAAAAAATTATTAATTGCTCCAATATCAAAATTTACACTAGGCCAACAATTAACACTGGTTGCTTCTAATCCTTCAAAAAGCTCCTGTTCTGTAGATTTCACATTGGGTTCTGTCTCATTATTTCTATATAGCTGAACAATTGCATATGGTTCATCAACTCCAGCACCAAAAAAGCCTCTTGGTCTATGATATTTAAAACTTCTTCCAATTAAATGAACTCCATTAGCAAGCAGTGCAGATGCCAATGTATCCCCCTCATAACCAGAGTAGCTTTTTCCATTAAATTTAAACGATAATTTCTTATCTCTATTTATTAATCCAATATTATCTAATCTAAAATTTTGTTTCATTTTTTAAAAATCTTCGTTAGCTTTTAATGTTTTAAATATTTCATGAGTGGCAGTGTCTCTCTCTACTTTAATCCACTGTCTACATCCTGATAAGTGTTGCCAAAATTCGATGTGTTTTCCTCTTAAACTTTTTCTATTGTAAACAAAATTATCCCAATCCTGGTCTGAAATTTCTTTATTTAACTCTGGCCTTTTAACGCTTGCATCACCTCCGTAGGAAAATTCATTTTGTGATCTCATTCCACAATGTGGACATTTAATATGTAGCATTTATGAAATCCAAGTTTTTGTTCCAAGTCCTTTTTCATCAAGTAGGTGGCCTGTGTTAAATCTGCTTAAACTGTAACCTTCATTTAATTTGTGAACTCTGTCTTGTGCAATTGTATGAGCAAATGTCCACCCTGATGCCGGTGTAGCTTTGAACCCACCATAACACCAACCACAATTTAAATACAATCCTTCAATATGAGTTTTATCAATAATGGGTGAGCCATCCATAGACATATCCATAATCCCTCCCCATGTTCTAAGCATTTTTAATTTACTTAGAAACGGCATCATTGCAATTCCTTCTGTTAGTACATGTTGGAGTGTTGGTAAATTTCCTCTTTGGGCATAACTATTATATCCATCCAGATCACCTCCCATTACCATTTCACCTTTATCAGATTGACTAATATAAAAATGTCCTGCTCCAAAAGTAACCACACTATCTAACACAGGTTTTACAGGTTCTGTAACACACGCTTGAAGAAGATGAGTTTCTACTGGTATTATCATATTCAATTTTTCAGCTAAAATATTTGTACTACCCGCAACACATAAGCCAATTTTTTTAACCTTAATATCTCCTCTAGAAGTTCTGACACCATTAATTTTCCCCCCCGAAACATCGAATCCAGTTACTTCACAATTTTGAATTATATCTACCCCCATTGAGTCTGCTTGACGTGCATAACCCCAAGCTACAGCATCATGTCTTGCTGTTCCCGCACTTGGTTGCATTAATCCACCATATATAGGAAATCTAACATTGTCTGAAAAGTCTGCCATTGGAATAATTTCTTTTACCTCCTCTCTATTTAAAAGAACTGCATCAATCCCATTTAAACGCATTGAATTACCTCTTCTTGCAAAAACATTCATTTGAGCATCTGAGTGTGCAAGATTAATTATTCCTCTTGGAGAAAACATTACGTTGTAATTTAAATCCTGACTCATCTTTCTCCAAAGATCCATTCCAAACTCACTAAACAATGCATTATCGTCGTACATATAATTTGATCTTATAATTGTAGTATTTCTTCCCATATTTCCACCACCAAGCCATCCTTTTTCAATGATAGCTACATTCGTAATATTGTGTTCTTTGGCTAGATAGTATGCAGTAGCTAAACCATGGCCTCCACCACCAATAATAACAACATCATATTCTTTTTTTGGAGTTGCATCTTTCCAGGCTAGGTCCCAATTTTGATGACTAGAAAAAGCATTTTTTATTAGATTAAATATAGAGTATTTTTGCATTTTTTAATTTTATATAAAGCAATATAAATAGATCTTATTTTTTTTATATCTATTTTTTAGAAGTTTTAAAAAATATAAAAAGAAGATATCAATCTGCCAAGATATTAATTTAAATTTATAGGAGTTTTAAATGAGTGAAGTTAAGTCAGATATTCAGATAGCTAGAGAGGCTAAAATGCAACCTATAAATGATATTTTAGCAAAAATAAATGTACCTGATGAAAGTACAGCTTTTAGCCCAATGGGCAGACATATCGCAAAAATTAACTTAGAATATTTAGACACTTTAAAAGATAAACCCAATGGAAAACTAATTTTAGTAACTGCAATTACTCCTACACCAGCTGGTGAAGGTAAAACTACAACTTCTGTTGGTTTGAGTGATGGATTAAATAAAATTGGAAAAAAATCTATTGTTTGTTTAAGAGAACCAAGTCTTGGACCTTCTTTTGGAATGAAAGGTGGTGCTGCTGGTGGTGGTTATGCTCAGGTTGTTCCAATGGAGCAGATTAATTTACACTTTACTGGAGATTTCCATGCAATAACGTCTGCTCATAATTTATTATCAGCTTTGATTGATAACCATATCTATTGGGGAAATAAATTGGATATAGATGTTAGAAGAATTGTTTGGAAAAGAGTAATGGATATGAATGATCGTTCTTTAAGGTCAATAAATATAAATCTAGGTGGTGTAGCAAATGGTTTTCCAAGAGAAGACGGTTTTGACATAACTGTTGCCTCTGAAATCATGGCAATTTTCTGCCTATCAAATGATTTGGGTGATTTAGAAAAAAGAATAGGAAATATTACAATTGCATATACTCGGAATAAAAAGCCAGTCTATGCTAAGGATTTAAAAGCTCATGGTCCAATGACTGTATTACTAAAAGATGCAATTAGACCTAATGTAACTCAAACATTAGAAAATAACCCTGCAATTATTCATGGTGGACCATTTGCAAATATAGCACATGGTTGTAATTCAGTAATTGCAACTAAAACTGGATTAAAACTTGCCGACTATGTTGTTACAGAAGCGGGTTTTGGTGCTGACTTAGGTGCTGAAAAATTTCTTGATATAAAATGTAGAAAATCTGATTTAAAACCAAGCTGTGTTGTGATTGTTGCAACTATAAGAGCATTAAAAATGCATGGTGGTATAGCTAAAGATGAGCTTAAAACAGAAAATGTCGAAGCTTTAAAAAAAGGGTTAGTTAACCTTGAAAGACATATTGAAAATGTTAAAAAGTTTAACTTACCTGTTGCAGTTGCGGTTAATCATTTTATTAAGGATACAGATAATGAAGTGAAAGCTTTAATAGAATTTTGTGATGGTATTGGAGTTAAAGCAAGTCTTTGTACTCATTGGGCTAATGGTGGAGAAGGAACAAAAGAATTAGCAAGCCATGTAGCTGAATTATGTGAAAAGAATGATGATAAATTCAAATTCTTATATGAAAGTAAAACTCCTCTATTTAAGAAAATTGAAACGATTGCAAAAGAAATTTATAGAGCAGATGAAGTTATTGCTGATACAAAAATTAGAGATCAATTAAAAGGCTTTGAAGAAGCTGGTTATGGGAACTTTCCTATCTGTATCGCAAAAACTCAATACAGTTTTTCAACAGATCCAAGTTTAAAGGGCGCTCCAACAGGACATGCTTTACCCATAAGAGAGATTAGACTTTCCTCTGGTGCAGAATTCATAGTAGTTGTCTGTGGAGCGGTTATGACCATGCCAGGACTACCAAGAGTTCCAGCAGCAGACTCTATTAAGTTAAATAAAGATGGTGAAATAGAAGGTTTATTTTAATAGTTAGTTAATTAAATTTAGCCAATTTCTTATTTCTAACATTCTAGAATCTTTTTTTGAAATTTTGATCTCTTCTTCAATGAATTTGATATGATTATTTACCTCTTCTTCATTTTTAAATATATTTCTTTTTTCAATTAGTGCATCTTTTCTGAATTTAATAATATCAACCATCTTTTTATAAGTAATTTCTGGATGGTATTGTAGACCCCAAATTTCACTAACACCCATTTTAAAATTAAGGCCTTGTATCTTATTAATTTTATTTGATGCCAGATGTATTGTACCCGTTGGTGTTGTAACAACTTCATCAAAATTAAAGGCTGGAGTATTAAACTTATTTTTTTTATCCTTATAGAGTAAATTATTTAAACCATTATTAGTTAATTCAATATCATTTGCAATTCCTATGTGAGAACCTTTAGTTCCCCTCTTAACTTCTCCTCCTGCTGCCGTTACGGCAACTTGCATACCCCAACAGATTGCTAATATTTTATTTATATTTTTAAAGCATTCCTTCATGAAAGATATTTGTCTTCTTATCTCAGGTGTATCATTATAAATATTCAAACTACTTCCACCCCAAATTAATCCATCATATTTATTTAAATTAGGAATAATTTCATTTAGATCTAGTTCCAAACAAGGATTCAATACATCTATTTTTAAATTTTGATTATAATAAGCAAGACTTTCTTTTAAACTTTCTGTGTGTGTGGGTATACCAACGTCTTGGAAGATTTTCCCTTCTGCAGGAGTGTTTCCTTCACAAATTAAAATATTTAAACTTTTCATCTAAAATAATTACTCAAAATATTAAATTAACTTTATTTTTTTACTAATCTTTATTTTTTTTAATTTCCTCTTCACAAAACTTTTTAGCTTCTTTGAGGTCAGTTATTTTGGATTTGGATAATTTTTGACTTCCCGCAAGACAAGCATCAACAGCTCTTTTTAAGTTATAATCACTAAAGTTTAAAGTAACGATCATGGCCAGGACTATAAAAAAAAAAATTAAAATGTTTTTAATCATTTACCAGATTATCTCTAATTTTTTATTCTCACAAATTGTTTTTAACATGCTAAACATTAATGGAAAATGTTTTGGATTAAGATCTTGTAAGATTTTTGGTCCAATTTCTAAAGCAAGCTGCGCACCTTCAACTGTGATATTTTTCATAAATTTTTCTTTAGCATCTTTATATAGGTAACCTTCTCCAAGATATTTACCCATCTGACTATTTCTACCACCTATTGCACTGACGTACAAATCTCCAAGACCTGCTAGGCCATAAACTGTTTCTGATCTACCTCCATAGTGAGAAACAAATTCAACCATTTCAGAAATTGATCTATGGATTAATGAAGCTGATGTATTTAAATAATATTTTGATTGAATTTCCTTAGGTGCTTTAGAGTTACTTAATCCCTCAGATGCTCCAATTAACATTGAATAAATATTTTTGATTGCACCAGATAACTCTATGCCTGTTAAATCATCAGATATTTCTGTCGAATAATAATATGTTGATATTGTTTTTTTTAATAATTCAGTTTGTTTGATATCTGGATTTGCAATAACTGTTCCTGTTCTCATCTTGTTTGCAAGTCCCGCCGCTAAACATGGTCCTTTAATTGCTGAAACATTCACTCCTGTATGACCTTTTTCTTTCAGAAGTTTCTTGATTTTATCTGAAAGTGTTATTAATTCATTTTCTTCAATTGCTAGGCCTTTAGTTAACAAAACAATTGGAAGATTTTTTTTATAATATTTTGATATTTGCTCAACAAACCATTCAATTCCTATAGAGCTTACTCCTGCAACAATTATATCAACCCCACCCATAAATATTGAGCTTAATTTTTCAAATTTTTCCACCCTCAGTTCTGATGGTAATTTCATTTTTAAAGCAGGATGAAAGTTTTCATTAGATTTAATGCTTTTTATTAGCTCATCTTCAAGATGTGTGCCAACCAGAGTCACATCATTTTGGTTTTCAAGACAAGGTACAGCAAAGGCTGACCCCATAGCTCCAGCTCCAATAATAAGGATTTTTTTCATAATTATATATTATTTTATTTTAATTTTTAGCATTATATGAATAAAGTACACTTATAAATCTACTAAAGGGAGAGATATTTAGATGACAAAAGTAGCAATAATTGGTGCTGGACCATGTGGATTATCCACTTTGAGATCTTTTGAGCAAGCTGAGAAAAAAGGTGAAAAAATACCTGAGATAGTTTGTTTTGATAAACAGGAAGATTGGGGAGGATTATGGAACTACAGTTGGAGAACAGGATCTGATCAATACGGTGACCCTGTACCTAATAGTATGTATAGATATCTTTGGTCAAATGGTCCTAAAGAATGTCTAGAATTTGCTGACTATTCTTTTGATGAGCATTTTGGTAAACCAATTCCATCATTTCCACCTAGAGAAGTTTTGTATGATTATATTTTGGGTAGAATTAAAAAAGGGAATTCAAAAAATAAAGTAAAATTTAGCACTACAGTTACTAGTGTTGTCTATAATGATAATAATTTTGAAGTTACTTATCGTGATAAAAAAAATGCTACTTCTTCAACAGATATTTTTGATTATGTTGTTGTAGCTAATGGACATTTTTCTGTTCCATTCATTCCAGAGTATCCTGGCATGAAAGCTTTTCCTGGAAGAATAATGCACTCTCATGATTTTAGAGATGCAGAGGAATTTAGAGATAAAAATGTAGTTGTTTTAGGAAGTAGTTATTCTGCAGAAGATGTAGCTCTCCAATGTCATAAATATGGTGCGAAAAGTGTAACAATAGCTTACAGGCATAATCCAATGGGATTTAATTGGCCAAAAGGAATGAAAGAAGTTTATCACTTAGATAGACTTGAGGGCAATAAAGCAATTTTTAAAGATGGTCATGTGCAAGAAGCAGATGCTATAATTTTATGTACAGGTTACCTTCATCATTTTCCTTTTTTATCTGAAGACTTGAAATTAAAGACAGGAAATAGATTGTATCCACCAAAGCTGTATAAAGGTGTGGTTTGGCAAAATAATCACAAATTAATGTACCTAGGCATGCAAGATCAATTTCACACTTTTAATATGTTTGATTGTCAGGCTTGGTTTGCAAGAGATGTTATAATGGGAAAGATTAAAATTCCAGATAATTCAAAAATAGAAAAAGATATAAATAAATGGGTATCGATGGAAGAAAAATTAGAAAGTGCTGATCAAATGATAGATTTTCAAACTGAGTATACAAAAGAACTTCATACTTTATCTGACTATCCAAAAATTGATTTTGAATTGATTAGAAAAACTTTTAAAGAGTGGGAACATCATAAAGTAGAAAATATTATGACATATAGAAATAAGTCTTTTTCTTCGCCTGTGACTGGATCAATTGGTCCAAAACATCATACGGCCTGGGAAGTGGCAATGGACGATTCTTTAAAAACATTTTTAGATCAACCTAAAAAATAAGCCATAAGTTGTAATTTTGCATGATATTTGTAAAAAATCTTAAATCTGTTTCCGATCAAGAGTGGTCAACAACCGAGAAATATCCGGGTGTCAGGTGGAAATTTTTAATTGATGCAGATTTTATAGGAAGTTCAGGACTTTCACTTGGTTTTGCTGAAATTGCTCCAGGGGGTGACTTAACACTCCACTATCATTCGCCAGCAGAAATATATGTAGTTACTAATGGCCAAGGAATATTGAATAAATCTGGTGAACTTGAGGAGATTAAGAAAGGTGATGTGGTTTATATTTCTGGAAATGCAAAACATGCCTTAAAAAATGTTGGAAAAGAAACCTTGGAATTTTATTGGATCTTTCCAACAGATACTTTTTCTGAGGTTGAATATTTTAACTAATCTATTCCAAGGTGTTTTTTTCTTTTCTCCACCCAAGTTCGAATTAAGTGGTCAAATACTAGACCTATGAAAGCAACACAAATACCCAATGTTAAACCTATACCCGCACCTTTTTTATCAGATAAAGCTTTTAGAATATATTGTCCTAAATCCTCTGTTCCAATAAATGCTCCAATAATTACCATAAACAAAGCAAATACAATTGTTTGATTTAAACCAAGCATCATGTGGGGAAATGCTAATGGAAATTCTATTTTCATCAATCTTTGTATTTTTGTTACACCCGACATTGAAGCGGCATCATGTAAAGAAGATGGAACACTTTTCAATCCTTCAATAGTGTACCTTGTGGCAGGTATAGTTGCATAAACTACTACTGCAATCAAAACAGATGTATCTGTAACCCCAAAAAGCATCATTACTGGAATTAAATATACAAACGAAGGGAATGTTTGAAAAATATCACAAACTGCCAACATAAAATTTGTAGTATGTTTATTCTGAAAACATAATGTTCCAACAGTAAATCCAATTGTACAAGATATAATAACTCCAAATGTTGCCATATATGTTGTAACTAATGCCCTGTCCCACCATGGACTTAGAGCTATAAACAATGTTAATGCACCCACTACAAAAGCAGAACGTATTCCTCCAATTATATATCCCGCACCCATGACTAAAACGAAAGTTGCAACAATAGGCATCCGTAAATAAGCAGCACGCATGGGCTGTAATACATCTACTATCAACCATGTGTTAAAAATTTTTAAAGTATGAAAGAAGGTATCCCAAATCCAATCAACACCTCTATTCCAAAAATCTGCTGTAGATATTCCTTTATTGTGTGGAACTTCAAATAAATAATTGAAACCTTCTTTAAAATAAAATGATCCTGCGTAGGCAAGTATAATTCCAATTACTACTGCACTAGCAAAAAACAATCCACTTTTATGACGCTCAAAAAAAGTTAGGTTACCAAAATAATCTATTTGTTTATTTGCCCAAGCTAAAGACATTTTATCTAATAATATTGCAATCAAGCTAATACACAAACCCGCTTCTAATGCTAATCCAATATTCAACTGATTTAATGCTAATAATAGATTAAACCCCAATCCTTTAGCACCTATAAAAGCTGAAATAACTGCCATAGAAAAACAAACCATAATAACTTGGTTTACTCCGATTAAGATATCTCTTCTTGCAGTTGGAATTAAAACTTTAAACATTAGTTGCCAATTATTACATCCGCTCATTCTGCCAGCTTCAGTAATTTCAGGAGGTATTCCTCTAAGACCTAATAGAGTTAATAATATCATTGGAGGAACGGCAACAACCATGGTTATAATAACAGCCGCATGGTCACCAACACCAAAAAGTATGATTGCGGGAACTAATACTGCGTATTGAGGCATAGTTTGCATAACTAAAAGGATTGGGGATAAGAATTTCTCAACACGTTTACTTTTGAATGCTGCAATACCCAGGCCCAAACCAAAAATAAAAGAAAGTGGTGCTGCAACTAATATAAAGGATAGTGTTTGCATCGAAGGTTTCCATTGACCGAAAATAGAAATATAAACCATAACTATACCGGCGAATAACGCTAGACCTTTACCACTTAAGTTGTATCCAAGTATTACAGCACCAGCTGCAACAATTGTCCAAGGTAACCCTGGTAGTTCCGCCCATGGGTTTGCGTCTATCCAATCCCAACTAGTAAATGAAACAACTGTTTGAACACCACCTAATAAAATTTCTCTAATTAATTCAATGAGAAATGTCATTAGTGCAGTAACATTTCTTGTTATTTGAAGGACTAGAGGTCGGGTTTTGTATGATTGAGTACTTTCATTCCAAAACTCCATTGGCATCCACTCGTTCATTAAAAAAAATAAGGAATCATTTATCCAAATAGGTAACCATCCAAGTAAAGGAGGTAATCGCCAAAAAACATTAAATGCATAATATCTTACTTCCGCACCAAGTAGTGTATATGTGCTTTGATTTGGATCTTTAATGAATTCAGCTTGACCTCTTATGAATTTGTATGTTTCAGGAACATCAATTGCAAAGCATAAGGAAAAAAATACGACTAATAAAAACAACCATTGAAATAATTTTGGATATCTTTTTAATAATTCCATATTTTAATCACTATTTTTTTTCCCACCAAAAACAGTATTAATTATTTTTGAAGGGTGTACAGATCCAACAATTTTATTATTTTCATCTATTACTGCTACTGATTTTTCTTGAGTTAAAATCTTTTTAGCTACATTTTCGATTATTTCACTTTTTAAGACTTTTAAATCACATAAATTTTCACTATCAAGTTTTCCCATGACATCTTCTATTTTCAAAACTTTTTCTCTAGGAACTTCTTCCGTAAATTTCTTTACGTATTCTGTCGCTGGATTTAATACAATGTTTGCAGGTGTATCAAGCTGTTCAATTATTCCATCTTTCATAATTGCAATACGATCAGCAAGCTTTAGCGCTTCATCAAAATCATGCGTAATAAACATAATGGTTTTTTGTAATTTTTCTTGAAGTCTCAAAAATTCATCCTGCATTTCTTTTCTAATTAATGGATCTAGTGCAGAAAAAGGTTCATCTAAAAACCAAATATCTGGTTCAACAGCTAATGACCGAGCAATACCTACTCTTTGTTGTTGTCCACCTGAAAGCTCTCTTGGAAAATAATTTTCTCTTCCATCAAGACCAACAAGTTTAACCATGTTCATAGCCTTGTTAATACATTCTTGATCTTCAACTCCTTTAATTTGAAGTGGGAAGGCAATATTTTCCAAGACTGTTTTGTGTGGAAGTAATGCAAAACTTTGAAACACCATTCCCATTTTATTTCTTCTAAGATCTATTAGTTCTTTATTATTTAATGAAAGTAAGTCTTGACCTTCTATGAAAATTTTTCCTCCAGTTGCTTCTGTTAATCTAGAAATACACCTTAATAGCGTTGATTTTCCTGAGCCTGACAAACCCATCACAACTAACATTTCTCCTTTTGAAACTTCAAAGGAAGCATTGTTCACGCCTACTATGCATCCATTTTCTTGGAATGTTTTTGCATCAACATTGCCATTTGCTTCTTGGAGCATCTTTTTAGCATTTGCACCAAAAATTTTATATACAGAATCACATTTAATTATGGTATCAGTCATAATATTTTACTAAGCTATACGAAATATAAATAAAATACACTTTTTATATTATTTATACTTATTGTTTTCCTTTCTTAAAAATTTTTAATAAAATAAACTCTTGTATCAATTCCAGTACTTAAAAAATTTAAAACCTCTCCACTAACAGTAATTTTTTCATTTTTTCCATCTTCAATACTTCCACTTAAAACAAAACCAGCAATACATTTTTTGTTTTCATTATCCCAATTAACAAATGTTTCAGCAATTTGATTGCCATTGGTAGTGTAAATTTTTTTTGCTTTAAAATTTATTAAATTTGCTCCCATAACAGCACGTTGAGGAATAATCTTTGTTATTTTGCAGACTGTTTCGTATTGTTCTTTAGACAGTTTATAATGATCACTTCCGTCATAGAAAGTTAAAATACCTGATGGAAGAGTTGAAATTATTTCACTTAATTTGTTGGCTTCTGCAATTCTTATCTCTTCCTTTTTCATTTTTTCTACCAATTCTTCGCCTTGACCAAAAAATACATTTAAAATTGCAAAAGATAAAATTATAATAAACATTAAAGAGACAAGACCACCAAATTGTCTAACTGGTTTGGGTAATAGTTCTCTTAACTTGTTCAAATATCTATCCTTCATAATTATTTTAATTATTCTTGTAATTTACCATTAATCCAAATTCCTTTTTTTTCTTTTCCATCGGACCAAGTAAACTTTCCTTTTCCATTCATGAAACCATTGACCCACTCACCTTCATATTTAGAGCTATCTGGAAAAGTTAAAATTCCTTTCCCACTCCACTCACTATTTTTAAATTCCCCTTTATAAATATATCCATTAGGCCATGTTTCAATTCCCTGTCCATGTTTTTGTGTACCAACCCAATTCCCCTCATAAGTTGTTTTGTCTGTATAGGTCCATTTACCTAAGCCATTTTCACAGTTTCCTTCACAGCCCGTCTTTCGAGCTGATAATGAGGTTGCAATTAAAAGGCTTAAAGTTATGTAAAAAATATATTTTTTCATTTTTCTATTTTAGCTGCACGTATAAAAAGAAATATCTTTTTCAAAGTTATCACTTTTTAAATTTCTTGTAATTTCATGAACTAATTCACCTGACTGTCTGTTAATTATACCCGATTCTGAGTAATTTTTTTCTTCATCAAAAGCTTTAAATAAAACTATGTCTTTGTTTACAACCTTTACATCAAATTTTTTATTTTTTGAAAGAAACATTGATAATCCATTAATCAAAAGTTTTTCTGGTTTTTTTGCATCAATTTCAAATTGATCTAAATTTTTTTCATTTAAGTCTTTGGCTAGAAAAGTTTTATAATTATATTCTAAATTTTTAAGTATTTTTTTTTCTAATTCACATACAAAGCCAATTTTAATATCTTCCTGTATATCTATATTTTTTGCAAAAGATAAATTGAAGGTTAATAAGACAAGAGAGATATATAAAAAATACTTAATCATTTAAATAATAAATCCGTAGTTTGGGTTTTTGATAAGACGATGTACTTAAAAAAAATCCCCCCCAGTTTTGTTGGGGGAGATTTTAATTTGTTAATTTTTACCTTTATTTAGTAAAAGATTGCCAAACACTCTTATTGTCAGCTAACCATTTTTTAGCAGCATCTTCGTGAGTCATCTTATCTTCGTCTACTAAAGCAGCCATTGCTCCAATGTGACTTGTTGAGAATGACATTTTTTTAAACACTGCTGCTGCAGCCGGATGAGTTGTTGGAAAATCTGCATTTACAGCTTTTTTCAAATAACCATCTGGAGATCCACATTTTCCATCACCACCATCTTCTGGTCTACAACCAGCAGAATATGGAGGGAAGTCTATAAATGTAAATCCTTTTCCATCCGTAAAGTTTGGAGTCCAGTTGAATATTATAGTTCCTCTTCCTTCTTTCTCAGCAGCTTTAAGTTCTGCCCAAAGTGCGTCTGCACTTCCAGCAAATTTAACTGTCCAAAGATCTCCCAACCCTAAAGCGTCAACTCTCTGAGGTATCAAATCTCCGTGCCAAGTTTGTGGACCTTCTAACATTCTTCCTTTTCCACCTGAGTCAGGTGTTGCAAAGTTTTTTGCACAATCAGGATTTTTTAAAGCCGTCCAATCTGGAAGACCTGGACATAATCCTTTATCAGTAACCCAGTTTGGATATCCCATATCTTCAAGAGTTCTTGCTTCATGATCTCCCCAATCAACTATGCCACCTTTATCAAGTGCTGTAGTGAATGATTTACCAAAAGCCGATTCCCAAACTTCGTGTGCTAGACTTACGTCACCTATACGAATTGATTCGTACACAGCTTGTGAGTCAGTATTTACATAGCTTACATTATTTCCTATGCTTTCAAAAATTCCACCAATAACGTGAGCCATTACAATTTGGCTTGACCAGTTATGAGTAGCAATTACTATAGGCTGACTACTATCACCAGCTTTTTTGGCAGTTTTGTCTCCTCCTTGCATAAAGAAAATTGCGGCAACAACAATTACCACAGCACCGATAATTAACGGTAATTTATTTTTCATATTTTTCTCTCCCAATATTAAGTTAAGTACTTATGTTCTCATTTATTAAATTTATAGTCAATGCCCTTTGATTATATTATGCTAACCTTGATTTATTTAAATTTACACTGGCAATGCTACATACTAGTAAAGACATAAGAAATCCGGGGTTAAGAACTTTACCACCAGGAGTTGAAAGATACTTCGTAAAAGGTGGTGGACTATCTGTAATAGAAGTTGCACCAGAAGATAAGATAGAAATAATTAACGAAGAAGGAAGACAAATCTGTGAAGTAATTGTTTTTAATTCAAATGGTAAATCAGATTTATCAATCTTAAATTTAAAAGAAAATGCAAATGCAGATTTTTCAAAAAAAACTATTTCTAGTGATGAAAAAATTACAAAACTATTTAAGAAGAAAAACTTAGATCTTAGCAAAGCTAAGTCATCAATTATTTTTAACAAAGATTGTTTGATGGGTGAAAAAATAATTTTAACTTCAAAAGATAAATGTGTGGTTATGATTGCTGCACCTGGTGATGCGATGAATGTCCATGAACAAAACCCTCCAACTGATTTAACAATTTTTTTAAATAAAGCTCAATTTACTGAAACAGATGAGCAGTTTATTTTGCCAGACCCACTTAGTGATCCAATTTTTGAACAGCTTGTAAAAAGAAGAACAGCTGAAACATATGAGGTAAAAGCAGGTGAGTATATTCAGATAATTGATCCTGGTGGAAGACAATGTTCTGATTTTTTAGCTTTTGATACTCGTAAATTAAATGATGGAATTCAAAGTATTATAGATGATAAAGCAACTCGCACATTCATGGGTGGAGCTTATCCAGGACCAGGATTATTTTCAAAGTTTTATGATAGCAATCATGAGGCAATGATAGAAGTTGTAAGAGATACTGTTGGAAGACATGACACTTTTAATCTTGCTTGTACCTCTAAGTATTATGAAGATATGGGTTATATGGGGCACATTAACTGTACTGATAATTTTAATAATGGATTAAATAAATATGATATTAATTCACAAAAAAGTTGGTCAGCTATAAATCTTTTTTTTAATACAGCTATAGATGGTAATAATGTTGCTTCCTTTGATGAACCTTGGTCTAGACCAGGTGACTATGTTTTATTTAGAGCCTTAAAAGATCTAACATGCATTTCTTCTGCTTGCCCTTGCGATGTTGATGGTGCAAATGGCTGGAATCCCACTGATATTTTTGTTAGGACTTATCCTAAAGATAAAAAATATTCAAAAGCTATAGCATTTAGAATGAAAACAGACTCAGAACCAAAATTGACACAAGAAACAGGCTTCCATAATAAAACCTCTGAGCTAACAAGAAACTTTGTTGAGTATAAAGGTTTTTGGCTTGCTAATAATTTTACTAACTCCGGAACTATAAAAGAATATACTGCATGTAGAGAAAGTGCGATAGCAACTGACCTTTCACCTCTTAGAAAGTTTGAAATTTTGGGTCCAGATGCAGAAAATTTAATGCAATACACTCTTACAAGGAATGTTAAAAAATTATCAGTTGGGCAAGTGGTTTATACTGCAATGTGTTATGAAAATGGATGCATGCTAGATGACGGTACATTATTTAAGTTGGGACAAGACAACTTTAGATGGATAGGTGGAGACGAATATAGTGGTGAGTGGTTAAAAGAACAGGCTATAAAAAAAAATTATAAAGTCTGGATTAAATCAGCAACAGATCATATTCACAATATTGCAGTCCAAGGACCTAATAGTAGAAAAATTTTAGAAAAATTTGTATGGACGCCTCCAATACAGCCATCAATCACTGAACTTGAGTGGTTTAGATTTAATATTGCAAGAATAGATCATGAGACTGGAACTCCAATAGTTGTTTCGAGAACAGGTTATACTGGAGAGCTTGGATATGAAATTTGGTGTCACCCAAAAGATGCTGCTAAAGTTTGGGATAAAGTTTGGGAAGCTGGAAAAGAATTTGATATTACTCCTTTAGGTTTGGAAGCTTTAGATATGCTTCGTATTGAAGCTGGACTTATTTTTTATGGCTATGAATTTGATGATCAAACAGATCCTTTTGAAGCTGGAATTGGTTTTACTGTTCCTTTAAAAACTAAAGAAGATGATTTTATAGGTAAAGAAGATTTAATTAAAAGAAAAGCCAACCCACAAAAAAAATTAGTTGGTTTAGAGTTAGTTGGTCATGAGCCAGCAGTAAATGGAGATTGTGTCCACATTGGTCGAGGGCAAATTGGTACAATAACTAGTGGCATGCTATCACCTAAACTTGGAAAGAATATTGCACTTTGTAGAATTGATATAAAATATGTAGAGATAGGAACCGAAGTTGAAGTTGGCAAACTTGATGGTCACCAAAAAAGAATTGGAGCAAAGGTAGTTCCTCTCCCTTTCTATGATCCAACAAAATCAAGAGTTAGAGCTTAACAATGTCTGATAGCAGCAAGGACTTATTAAATTTTTGGGAAGATCAAATGAAGCAGTCACATACTTCAAGTAACTATTTTTTTAGAAAGTCACCCTCTCACTATCACATGATGTTACTGGTAATGTCTGCATATAAACTAAATGAAAAATTGTCTGTAGAAGGATTAAAAACTAAATTATTTAAAACCTCTAGACCAAAATCTGCTTTAATAATTAATGAAGCGTGTGAAAAAGGATTCTTTCGTCTTGAAAAAACTTCAACTGATCAGCGAATAAAAAATATAATGCCTAGTGAAACGTTTATTAATGAGTTTAAAGAATATCTAAATACATTAAAAAACATAAGTTATTAGGTACTTATTCAAAAAGATATTGGAATATATATTTTATATATATAATTAATAGTTCTAAAAAAAATTATATTTATTTTTGTCTAAAAAAATAATGTTTCTTTATGTCAACACTTCCCAAAAAAGCAAAAGTTGTAATTATAGGTGGTGGTATTCATGGCTTAAGTACAGCTTGGAAACTTTCTGAAACTTATAAAAATCCAGGTGATATTGTAATTTTAGAAAAAAAAGATACCGCAGCAGGTGCAAGTGGAATAGCCTGTGGTGTTATAAGAAATAATTATTTTCAACCAGCTATGAGAGAACTAATGGCCCACTCTGTATCGGTGTGGGAAAGTGATCCCAAAGCATGGAAATATAATGCTGTAGGATACTTACAAATATCTCCAGAAGTTATGCACGAAGATGTTGCTACAATTTATGAACAACAAAAAGCTATTGGATATGAATCAGAATTTATAGAGGGTGAAGCAGACTGCACTAAATATATGAAGGGTATGTTTGATGATTGGCAAGCACAAGGTATAACTTCTGTGTTACATGAAAAAAAAGGTGGTTATGCATTCAACAAAGCTTCCATAAAAGCTCTAGAAGAAAAATCTACTACAAACGGTGTTGAGATTATTAAGGGTGTGACGGTTACAGGCTTCCAAAAAGGTAGTGCTAGTAAAGCAGTTACTGGAGTTGAAACAGACAAGGGAATTATTGAGTGCGAACAAGTTGTTGTTGGTGCTGGTCCTTGGGTTAGAGATTTTTGGAATATGTTGGAGCTTCCAAAAGTTGCAAACATCAAAGGGAAAGATGGAAAATTTCATAAAGAAGATATGTGGAAATATTGGATGCTACAAGAAGGTGTTATTGGTGTTGATAAAGATTTTTTAAGAATGAATGACGGTGGTCAACCTCCTGTAATGCATGTCGACTCTACTGCACCATTATATTCTGATACAACTAAAAAATTAATTACAGACGAACTTTGGGGAATTTATTATAAGCCAGATATTGAAGGTCTTGGTGTTCAGGGTGGAACATCTCCCTACATAGTTGATAAACATTTTGATAAAGTAAATATTGATCCTTATGGACTGGACTCTCCTGAGTTTCAAACAACTGAATCATTTAATGATATGTGGTGTTCAGCTTTAGCTCATTGTCATAAAAGGTTTGAAGGCAAATCTGGTTTATATAGAAAAGGACCCTCAGGTGGTCTTGGATGTATGACGCCAGATAATTTTCCTATTTTTGATAGATTTTTAGAAAACGTTTACATGATAGCAGATGCAAACCATGGATATAAAATGATTGGTGTAGGCGAGCTTGTTGCACAAGAAATTCTTGGAACTGAAAGTGAATTATTAAAACCGTTTAGATTCAACCGTTACGAGAAGGGTGAACTTCACCCAACTTCTAACAGTCCCTTCCCTTGGAGTTAAACTTCAAGTCTAGACACTAATAATTTTTTCAGTTACGGTTCATAAAATAAAAAATCCATTAGAGGGAGAGAGATAATGACAGATTTAGACAAACATGTTGCGCAACCTGGTAGAGACAAGTTAGTAAAACAAGTTAGAGCTAAAATTAATGAGTTAGGTATTGAATATATTTATTTTCAATTTATTTCTGTAACTGGAAGAGTTGTCGGAAAAGGCATTCCTACTGATCACTGGGAGAGAACTTGTGAAAAGGGATTTCAATTAGTTTATGGAGCAACAGCAAACTTATTTGTTGATCGTCATGGAGACTATATTGGTTATGGCCCAGAAGCAAAAGAGCTGGTTGGCATACCTGATCCTGAAACTTTCTGTCAACTTCCTTGGGATAAAAAAGTTGCAAGAGTATTTGTTACTTGTTTCAGAAATAGAGAAGAGAGAGAAAATCCTGGTGCTCACCTAACTTCAGATTGTCGAGGAAATTTAAGAATACATGCTCAAGAATTTAAAAAGAAACATGGCTACCAATTAAGAGTTGGAACAGAGCCAGAAATGATGTGGTTAACTAAAAATGAAGATGGCTCACCTACCGGTAAAGGTTTTTCTAAACCTTATTGTTATCATATAGATCAATTTGAATCCCTAAGACCAGTTTTTATGCAGGTTTTTAAATACGCTAGAGCAATGGGTTTTGATATGATTCAAGGTGATCATGAGGACGCACCAGGACAATTAGAATTAAACTGGATGTACGATGATGTTTTAAGAAATGCAGATAGACTTTCTACTTACAGGCAAATATGCGCGCAAGTTGCTAGAGAGTTTAATTTGATAGCTTGCTTTATGACAAAACCATTTATGGGAGTTTCAGCAAGCGGTTGTCACACCAATATGTCTTTATGGACAGGTGGAAAAGATGTGGTTAATAAACTATCTCACAAATCTCTACCAGGGATGGATGAAGTATTTACTTACGTTGAAGGTGGAACAAATACCTTTATGCCAGATACTAAAGATATTCAATTACCAGGCAAAATTGGTCTAAAAGCTATCGGTGGAGTAATGAAGCATTTAGGCGCCTTAACTGCAATCGGTTCTTCGACTGTGAACTCATATAGAAGATTGTGGGATACAGGTTTTTGGGCACCAGTTTACGCTGACTGGGGATTTCAAAATAGAACTTGTGGATTAAGAGTATCTGCTCCAGGAAGATTTGAATATCGTTCGGTTGATTCAATGCATAATCCATATTTAATGGGTTCTGGATTGTTAAAATGTTTTGATGACGGAATAACAAATAATATTGACCCAGGAAAACCTGAGTCTAGAAGTATGTACGAAGCTCAAGCTGCTGGAAAAATAGTTAAAAAATTACCAATGAGTCTTGGTGAGGCTTTAAATCGTTTAGCAGATGATGAGGTTATAAAATCAGCTATGCCAGATGAAATGTATAAAGTTTTTCATTGGTATAAAAATGATGAATGGGAAAAATTTTTAGGTGCAACAACTCAGTGGGATCTAGATACGTATCTGGACTGCCTACCATAGTCTTTAATAAAATAGGGGAAATATATGTGTGGAATAGCAGGATTAATATATAAAGATAAATCAGTCAATATTGGAACTCAATTGCAAGGGATGCTTCAGGCGTTAAAGCACAGAGGAGAAGATTCTACTGGTT
This sequence comes from uncultured Candidatus Pelagibacter sp., assembly GCA_905618805.1. Taxonomy (GTDB): domain Bacteria; phylum Pseudomonadota; class Alphaproteobacteria; order Pelagibacterales; family Pelagibacteraceae; genus Pelagibacter. Next base: position 6,077 of record CAJQSZ010000034.1, on the reverse strand, counting down.
ATGCACTTTATGGGGATACAGATGGAGAAAATTTTATCATGCGTTTTAAGGTTGGAGAAAATGTTGGTGAGGGTAGTTCTTCTGTAAGTGAAGAGACCTCTGTTTATGATGAAAGAATTAAAATAGTTAAGTCACATATCTTAGGTATGGGTGCAAAAATTATTAAAGAAGAAAGAATACTTCCCTACTCTTTGAGATATGAAGTTAGTTATGATGAAAAAGATTTAAGAGAATTTTCTAGAAAAATTGAGAGTGTTCCTGGAGTTGAAATACTTTCAATGGGAAAATCTTTAGAGGTTATTAAAGATTTAGGTAATGCCAAAGATGTTTGTGATAGATACAATTTAGATAAAATTGTAGGTACTCATGCTATTGGGCATGCAAGAATGGCTACTGAATCTGGGGTAGATATTAAGTCAGCTCACCCTTTTTGGGGGTATCCATTTAGCGATGTGTCTGTAGTTCACAATGGTCAATTAACAAATTATTGGAATAACAGAAGACTTTTAGAAAATGAAGGTATGAGGTTTATGTCTGAATGTGATTCAGAGTTAATCGCAGTATATCTTGCAAAGAAATTAAGAGACGGAGCAACACTTAAAGAAGGTATGAAAGCCTCTTTAACTGGTCTAGATGGAGTATTTACTTACTTTGTTGCAACTAAAGATTCATTAGGAATGGCAAAAGATACTATGGCTGCAAAACCATTGGTTCTTTACGAATCTGATAATTTAATAGCAATGGGATCTGAAGAAATTGCGATTAGAGCAATTCTTCCTCAAGAAATTGATACATATGATCCATATGATGGAGAGGTAAAAGTATGGCAAATCTAAAAACAACAGACAAAAAATCAAAATCCCAATCAATGGGTATGCACTCCGAAGTGCTAACAGGTAGAACTCAACAAAAGTTTTTCAACCCTTCAGAAGCTGAAAGCTTTTACTACTTTGGTACTTACGATGTTGACTTTAATAAAAGAACAGATCTTGACGTTAAAGAAATGACAGCTGCTGAAGTTAATAAAGAGATTGATAATTTAATGAGCCAAGGTTATGGAACAATTGTTATCAAAAACCCTCAAGGTAAACATAGTTTAGGTGTTGGTATTTTAAATAAACTAAACTTAATTTTTGAAGGAAGTTTAGGTTATTTTGGTATGGGCTCTTGTGATGGACCTACAGTTAGAATTAATGGAAGAGTTGGGTGGTCTTGTGCTGAAAACTTAATGGCTGGCAAAGTTGTTATAGAAAAAAATGCTGGGTCTTGTTTTGGTGCTGCTATTAGAGGTGGTGATTTAATTTGTAAAGGTAGTGTTGGTGCAAGAACAGGTATCGATATGAAAGGTGGAACTATAATTGTTGGTGGTGATGCTGGAGCGTTTACTGGTTTTATGATGCAAAGAGGAAGAATAATCATTCTAGGTGATGTTGGAATAAATTTAGGTGACTCAATGTATGATGGAACAATTTTTATTGGTGGTAAAATTGGCTCTTTTGGAAGTGATGCAATTCCTGCTGACCTAACTGATAGTGACCAAGACTGGCTAAAAAGAAAATTAAAAGTTGCAGAGATAGGTGAAAAATTTGATGTCAGTAAAATGACAAAAATAGTCGCAGGGAAAAAACTTTGGAATTATGATAATTTAGAACCTCATGAAAAGAAAGGAGCTATATAATGGCTAAAAAGAAAACTAAAAAAAATGAAAAAAAATTAAAAAAAACAAACGATAACGTTGGTGGAAAAGCTGATGTTCATTTACATGAAGAAGGAAAAAGAAACAAAAGTCTACTAGGTCACAATGCTATTTTTACTCCCGAAGTCATAGACGACATACATATTAAAGCTCAGCTTGGAAGATATAGAATGCGTGGAATGGCATTAATGAAAAAAATTCCGACATTTGATGATTTAGTTTTCTTACCAGGTACTCTTACAAGGTTTGTAATCGAAGGTTACAGAGAAAAATGTGAAACAAAAACTATAATTGGACCAAACTGTGAAAACCCAATTGAGCTAGATATACCAGTATATGTTACCGGCATGAGTTTTGGTGCACTTTCTTATGAAGCAAAAACTGCTTTAGCAAGAGGAGCAACAATGGCTGGAAGTGCTACATGCTCTGGCGAAGGTGGAATGATTCCAGATGAAAGAAGATATTCTGAAAAATGGTATTACCAATGTATTCAATCAAGATATGGTTTTAACCCTCATCACGCTCAACTTGCTGATGCAATTGAAGTGTTTATTGGTCAAGGACAAAAAGTTGGAATGGGTGGACATTTAATGGGTCAAAAAGTTACCGATCAAGTTGCAGAAATGAGATCTCTACCATCTGGTATTGATCAAAGATCTCCAGCAAGACATCCAGACTGGTTAGGTCCAGATGACTTAGCTCTAAAAGTTGAAGAGTTAAGACAATTAACAAAAAATAAAGTGCCAATTCAATTAAAACTAGGTGCATCAAAAGTTTATGATGATGTTCGTATGGCTGCAAAATGTAATCCTGACTCAATCTTTTTAGATGGAATGGAAGGATCAACTGGAGCAGGCCCTCACATAGCTGCTGCAAATACCGGTATTCCTGGTATTGCTGCAATCAGAGAAGCAAGAAGAGCCATTGATGATGTTGGTAAAACTGGACAAGTAACTTTAATTTATGCAGGCGGTGTTAGAGATGGTGCAGATATGGCGAAAGCTTTAGCACTAGGTGCCGATGCAATAGCAATTGGGACCGGTGCTTTAATAGCCTTGAACTGTAATAAAGATATACCAGAAGCAAACTTTGAAAAAGAGATGGGTGTTAAAGCTGGCGACTGTTATCACTGCCATACTGGACGTTGCCCAGTTGGTGTTGCAACACAAGATCCTAAATTAAGAGCTAGATTAAATCCTGACGATGCCGCATTAAGAGTTTATAATTACCTACATGCAATGACATTAGAAGCTCAACTTTTAGCAAGAGCTTGTGGTAAAACCAACATTCACTCTTTAGAGCCTGAAGATTTAGCTGCATTAACAATGGAAGCGTCTGCATTAGCAAAAGTTCCGATGACTGGAACTAACTATACCGTTGGTGTTGATAATTATCATAAAATATAAGGATTAAAAATGGTTAAAAAAAAAGTAAAAGCAAAAGTTAAAAAAGAAAAAAAACTTAAACTAGGTACTTTTAAAGAGACTGCTAGAGAGAAGCTAATTGGCCAACATATTGGATATAGATATGATGTTAACTTATTACCTGATTATAAAAAGATTACCCCATTCTTAAAAAAATATGTAGAAGCTATGGGATGGGATGATCTTAACTGGTTAGAAGATGTCCATATGGGTTATGAGGAAGATAGACCTGCTGTATTTTGTAGAAATGCAAATGGTTGGGTTACAATTCCAAAATCAATTAAATTACCCAACAATCAACAAGATAGAGATATGATCGCAAGAGAGCTTTTAGTTAAGTTTCAAATGTCTCCAAAACACCCGCTTGTTGATTTAAAAAAAGCTTACCTTAAATTTTAATCCGTCAATCAAAGGTTGATTATTTTTTATAATCTGACGTCATTGCTAGTTTATTTAATGACTGTTTAGTTTGTCACACCCCTAAAAATTTCATATGCTTTCTTAAACTAATAAGGAGAGAGAGATTATGACTGATCAATTAGGTGCTCTTACAGTCATATTTACAGAGTTTTACTACTGGGTAACAGTGGTACTGATGTTCTTAATTCACGTCGGTTTCTGTATGTATGAAGTTGGAGCTTCACGTTATAAACATCACCAACATACTTTAATGAAAAATACCATGGTCATACCGTTAGTTACGGTCACTTGGTTTTTCTTTGGTTGGTGGATTTACTGGGCATTTCCAACAGGACCGGGAATAGCACCTTCAATAATGACTGAGAGTACAGCTCTGATTACAGATGACAGTACTTTTAGTGCAAAATGGTATTTGGCCAACTCTGAATTTATGGCGGTTAACTTAGGTGACCACATAAGTGGAGTATTCTGGGCTGCGTTTCTACTATTTTCATGGACAGCTGCTTCAATTGTTTCTGGAGCAATCATCGAAAGAATTACAACTTTTGCATTTGGTATTTTAGCAATTGCAATAGGTTCGTTTTTCTGGGTAATTGATGCTGCTTGGGGATGGCACTTTGATGGATGGATGCTCAAAATTTTAGGATATCATGACGCTTATGCATCAGGAGTAATTCACGCAATTGCAGGTGGATTTGCTTTAGGTGTTCTAATCGTTTTAGGACCTAGAATTGGAAAATTCTCATCAAGTGGTGAGCCAAGAAATATAGGACCAAGAAACCCTTGGCTAGTTACAGTTGGATTGTTTTTAATCTATACTGGCTTCTGGGGATTTTATGCGGCATGTAATATACCAATATTTGATCTTGGACCTGAGTATGGAATGGAAGGTGTCACATACTGGACGGCAACAAACATATATGTAACCCCAACCACACTGAGTGGAATAACCTATAACTTCCTGATGTCATTATCGGGTGGATTATTGGCTGGATACGTGGTCGCCAAGGGTGATCCTTTCTGGACTTACTCAAGTGGACTGGCTGGTATCATCTGTGCATCTGCAGGTAATGATCTGTATCACCCGATACAAGCAATGCTTATCGGTGCGATCGGTGTTGTTATTGCATATAAGATGCATTACTGGGTTGAGCGCAAGTTCAAAATTGATGATGCAGTTGGTGCAGTAGCAGTACATGGTTATGCAGGGTTTGCTGGACTTATAATTTGTGGATTTGTTTTGAATGGCTATCCTTCATCTGGATACAGTGTTGGAGCTATGTGGGACGGATCAACTTATGCATCAATCAATCCGCTTGGACAATTTCTAGGAGCAATTATAATGTTTGGAGTTCTTGGAATGCTACCTGGTTATGTTTTAGCTCGAATACTTAACGCATTTGGTAAATTAAGAATACCACGTGATGTTGAAATAGCTGGACTAGACTATGAAATGATGGAGGACGATAGAGATGCTGAAAAAGCAGTCGCCTCTTCAACTAGATAAAGGAGAAAAAATATGGCTACAGTAACAAACTGGATAGATCATTTAAGTGCTAAGGAAGTTGTCGGAGCAGTTTATCCGGGAGCAGGATCTAGTGAAACTTTACTAGTTATTCTAGGTGTAGTTTTCTGGATTGGCTGGCATGTCATTACTAACAAATCTGAAAGTGAAAAACTTGCCAGATTAGCTAGAAAAAGACATGGCGCAAATGATCATAAAAGTAATATTACCGACTGGTAATATAAATTAAAATTTGGGCGCTACTTTAATGTGGTGCCCTTTTTTATAGAAAAATTCAATATGACAGAAAATAATAACGAAGACCAAAGACCAAGCAAGATGATAGGTGTGCTTTTCCCAAAAGCAAAATATGGCGTTATTGCAGCTATAATAATCATCATCAGTGTTAATTTAATTTATTATAAAGAAACAATTTTTTCATTTTTTAAGTAATGGTGAAAAATTTATCTAAAATTGCTAAAGCTAAAAAAATTAAATATTTTCTAATTAGCTTTGTAGATTTATTTGGCGTCCTAAGATCAAAATTAGTTCCAACAGAAGCAATTTCTGAGATGCAAAAAAATGGAGCTGGGTTTGCTGGGTTTGCAACTTGGTTGGATATGTCACCAGCTGATACTGATATGTTTGCTATACCAGACCCTGACAGTTTAATTCAACTACCTTGGAATAAAGAAATAGGTTGGTTAGCATCTGACTTATGGATGGGTGGTAAGCCTGTAAAAGCTTCACCACGTGTTATGCTTAAAGAGCAAATGAATAAACTAAATAAAAAAAAATTAGAAATGAAGTCAGGAGTAGAGTGTGAGTATTTTCTAATTTCTCAAGATGGTTCAAGCATTGCTGACCCAAGAGACACACAATCCAAACCTTGTTATGACCAATCAGCATTAATGCGTAGATATGATTTAATCAAAGAGATTTGTGATAGCATGATTAAGATGGGCTGGCGGCCATATCAAAATGACCACGAAGATGCTAATGGACAATTTGAGATGAACTGGGATTATGATAA